>NZ_JCBATA010000020.1:0-119161 GCF_059816245.1 Frankia sp. RB5 | reverse complement strand
TGATTGCCACTTTCTCACCTTATCGCACCGTCCGCAGGCCCTGTTCCTCGGGGGGTCTATGCCCCCTCGGAGGAAGTGTGGTCCAACGCGACATCGGACTCCGTGGAGTTCGGTGGGGCGACGAAGAAGAACTATACACGAGTAGAGCCGCCGTGCACGGGCACGCGGACATAACTTTCTGACACCGCCAGTGACGGTGCGCCACCCCCGCCGGCTCCCGAGGCGGACCCCTCCGCCACCGATGCCGCACACGGCCCGGTCTCCCGAACCATTCCTCCCAACGCCGCGCGGTCCCGCGAGATTCCCCGACCGGCCCCCGACGCCCGGCCCGCGGGACAGCGGCGGGCAGGACGTCCTGGTAAAGAACCGGTACCCGGCCCCTGCCACCGCCAAACCCGTGCGGGCCGAAAGCTGTCCGAACGCGCCCTGGGCACGCGCGCGCTCGTCCACGCGAGCCGGCACCCCGGCCTGTGCCCGGCGCCGAGAGACGCGCGAGATGCGCACCGAGGCCGCGTCCCACCGAGCGCGGCCACGCCGGCGACGGTTCGACCCACGGCCGGCCGGCGTGTTGGGATGAACCGACCGACCACCGCCCCACCCACGCGTACCGGACGAGCACGATCCGCCCGTCCTCTCCCGGGCGAGGCACGGCTGGACAGCAGGGGGAGGACATGGCGGCGCTCGGACGGTCGACCTGGCCCGAGCTGGCCGGTACCCGGCCCCTGGTGCTGCTGCCGCTCGGCAGCACCGAGCAGCACGGGCCGCACCTCCCCCTGGACACCGACACCCGGATCGCGCGTGCGGTCGCCCGCGGGCTCGCCGACCGGCTGACTCCCCTGCTTGTCGCGCCCGCCCTGCCGTTCGGGGCGAGCGGTGAGCACGCGGGGTTCGCCGGCACGCTCTCGGCGGGCACCGAGGCGCTCGCCCACCTCCTCGTCGAGATCGTCCGATCAGCCGACGACACGGCCGCGGCGGTGGTCCTGGTCAACGCACACGGCGGAAACCTCGACGCACTGCGCGCGGCGTCCCGGACGCTCGCGCTGGAGGGGCGACCGGTCCATCTGTGGTCACCGAGCGCCGCGCTCGCGGCCACGGTCGGCGTCCCGGCGGCGGACCGCGACCTGCACGCGGGCCGCGCGGAGACGTCCCTGCTGCTGCACCTGGCACCGGAGCTCGTACGCCTGGAGCGGGCCACGGCCGGCGTGAGCCCGCCACTGGCCGACCTGATCGCGCGGGGAGTCGCCCCGCTGAGCCCGTCGGGTGTGCTGGGCGACCCGGCCGGCGCATCGGCGGCGGAGGGAGCCCGGCTGCTCGAGGCCTACGTGCAGGACGCCGTCGACCGCCTCCTGCGCTGGGCCCGGCGGCGGGGACTCCCGGTGGCGCACCCGCCGGCGGCGACGGCACCGGGGACGGCGACGGCCTCAGGGACCACGGCCATGACATCAGGGACTGGAGAGCAGACATGACGGCCGAACCCGACGGACGCCCGGACGTGGCGACGGCGATCCCGGGACCAGCGGCGGCTTCGGAGACGGCGGCGGCTTCGGAGACGGCGGCGGCTTCGGAGACGGCGCCCGTGGCGTTGGTCACGGGCGCCGCGCGGGGCCTGGGCGCCGCCGTCGCGGCCGTGCTCGACGCGGCCGGGTACCGCCTCGTCCTGGCCGACATCGCGCTGCCGGCACCACCCACCGCGGGGTATCCGTACTCCACCCGCCCCGACCTCGACGCCGTCGCCGCGGCGTGCCGGGACGCGGTCGCGGTGACCGCCGACATGCGCAGGCAGGCTGATGCCGACGCGGCCGTCGCCGAGGCACTGGACCGGTTCGGCCGGCTCGACACCGTCATCGCCGCCGCGGGGGTCATCGCCGGTGGTCCCCCGGTGTGGGAGACGTCGGACGAGGCCTGGGAGACGCTGCTCGACGCGAACCTCACCGGGGTGTTCCACGTCATCCGGGCGGCCGTGCCGGCGTTGCTCGAGGCGCCCGCCGGCCGGTTCGTCGCCGTGTCGTCCGCCGCCGGCACCCGCCCACTACCCCGCCTCGCCGCCTACTCGGCGAGCAAGCACGGCGTCGTCGGCCTGGTGCGCAGCCTGGCCGCGGACCTCGCCGGCACCCGGGTCACCGCGAACGTGGTGTGCCCCGGTTCGATGGACACGACGATGCTCGCCGAGACGGCGCGAATCTACGATCTGCCCGACACCGACGCGTTCACCGGGCACGCCTACCTGCGCCGCCTGCTGCGGCCCGAGGAGGTCGCCACCGCTGTCGGCTTCCTGTGCTCGCCGGCGGCGAGCGGGATGACCGGCTCCGTGCTGGCCGTGGACGCCGGCTTCACCGGCTGACCGCGCCCCGGCCGACTGCATCCCCGGTCGACTGCATCCCCGGTCGACTGCATCCCCGGTCGACTGCCGGCCGGGGATCGGCGCGACCCCGCTGGGCGTCGGTCAGTCGGGCCAGCCGTAGCGGCCGGGAGCGAGCACGAACGCCGCGGCTCCGCGCAGCGCCGCACCGGCCGGATCCGCGCTGGGCAGGATCCGCAACCGCCGGACGAAGCCCAGGCCGGCGTGCCGGTCGAAGCCGTCCAGCAGGGCATCCCAGAAGACCGGTCCGGACTGGGCGAACCCGCCGGCCACGACGGCAGCGTCCAGGTCGAGCAGGCTCGCGCTGGCGGCGATGCCGGCGCCGACCGCCGTGCCGGCCCGGCGAAGCTCGCGGCAGGCGATCACGTCACCCGCCGCGGCGGAGGCGGCCAGCGCACGGCCGTCGGCGGGCTGGTCGTCCCCTGGGATCCAGCCGGCGGCCAGCGCGCGGCGCACGGCCCGCGGACCGGCGGCGATCGCCTCGACGCAGCCGCGCCCGCCGCACGGGCACGGCGGGCCGTCCGTCTCGACAGGTACGTGGCCAACGTGGCCGGCCTGGCCGGAGCTGCCGTGCAGCAGGCGGCCGTCGAGGATCAGACCGCCACCGACACCGGTGGACACGGTGACGGTGAGCAGGTTGCGCACGTCGCGACCCACGCCGCGCCAGTGCTCGCCCACTGCGAGCGCGATTCCGTCGTTGTGGACGAGCACCGGCAGCCCGGCGAACAGCTCGCGCAGCCGCGCTCGCAGCGGGAAGGCCCGCCAGGCAGGGATGTTCAGCGGCGAGACCTCCCCCGCCGGCCATCGCATCGGCCCGGCGCAGCCGCACCCGACGCCGGCGAGATCGGCCAGGCCCGTTCCGGCCGCGGCCATCGCCCGCTCGGCGCACTCCCGCACCGCGGCGAAGACCGACTCCGCGCCCGGGAGCTCCGCCGCGGCCGCGGCCGCGAGCATGCTCCCGCCTCCCGTCCCGCCCTCGGCGCCCGCCGCGATCCCGGCACCCACCTCGGTCCCAGCCTCGGCACCCGTCTCGGTCCCGGCCCTCGCCTCGATCTCGGCGCCGGCAGCACCTGCCGTGCCCACGGGCCGGCGCGCCGAGCCCAGCAGCGCGCCGTCGCCGTCGACGACCGCGGCCGCGATCTTGGTTCCGCCGATGTCGATGGCGAGCGCGTACGGCTTCGGCGATGGTGCGGACATCGTGTCCTCCACTCTCCCTCCAGGCATTGATCCCGGTCCCCGAACCCGCCGCCCACGATGGACGGCGACGGCATCCCACGGCACGCGCCGCGACGACACCGCGGGGCGACGGCACCGAGGAGCGGGGAAACGGCGACGGCCGGGCTCCGCCCGTTCCGGCGTGCGGAACGGGGGAGGCCCGGCCGTGGCGACCAGGGGCTGGGTCAGCCCGCCTTGCGCTTCTCGATCTCCGCGGTGAGCTGCGGGACGACGTTGAACAGGTCGCCGACCAGCCCGTAGTCCGCGAACTCGAAGATCGGCGCCTCGGGGTCCTTGTTGACGGCGACGATCGTCTTGGAGGTCTGCATGCCGGCCCGGTGCTGGATGGCGCCGGAGATGCCGACCGCGATGTAGAGCTGCGGTGACACGGTCTTGCCGGTCTGGCCCACCTGGTTCTGGTGCGGGTACCAGCCGGCGTCGGTGGCGGCACGTGAGGCGCCGACGGCCGCGCCGAGGGTGTCGGCGAGCTTCTCCACCAGCGCGAAGTGCTCGGCGGCACCGAGACCGCGGCCACCGGAGACGACGACCTGGGCCTCGGTGAGGTCCGGGCGGCCCGACTTGGCCTCGACGACCCGGTCGACGACCTTCGCGCCCTTGGCGGCGTCGGAGAGCGCGACCTCGACGGTCTGCTCGGCCGGCGTCGACGGGGCGGCCTCGGGGGCGGTGGAGTTCGGCCGCACGACGACGACCGGCACGCCCTTGGTGACCTTCGAGGTGACGATCGTCGAACCGCCGAAGATGCCCTGGGTGGCGACCAGGTCGGCGGACAGCGCCGTGGCGTCCCAGATGAGACCGGAGTCGGTCCGAGCGGCGACGCGGGCGGCGATTTCGCGGGAGTCCGCGGTGGCGGCGACGAGCACGGCCGCCGGCGAAGCCTCACCGACGAGCTTCGCGAGGATCTCGGCGGCCGGGCCGCCGATGTACCCCGCGATGTCGTCGGACTCCGCCACGTACACCTTGGCGGCGCCGTACTGGGCGAGGTACTCCTTCGCCTTGGCGTAGGTGCCCGGCGCACCGAGGAAGACCGCGGCCGGCTCGCCGAAGGTGCGGGCGAGGGTCAGCAGCTCGGCGGTGACCTTCTTCGGCTCACCGTCGGCGTGCTCGACGAGTACGAGAACTTCAGCCATCGAACAAAACCCCTCAGATGAGCTTCTGCGCGGCGAGGAACTCCGCGACCTTCGTTCCGCCGTCGCCCTCGTCCTTGACGATGGTGCCGCTGGAGCGGGGCGGGGCGGGCTCGGCCGTGACGACCGCCGACGCGGCGCCGGCGAGGCCGACCAAGGCGGCGTCAAGGCCGGCGTCGGCGGCGGTCAGGGTCGTGAGCGGCTTCTTCTTCGCCGCCATGATGCCCTTGAACGAGGGGTACCGCGGCTGGTTGATCTTCTCGACGACGCCGACCACCGCGGGCAGGCTCGCCTCGACGAGCGCGTAGCCGTTGTCGGCGAGGCGCTCGATCGTGACCTTGCCAGCGGCCGGGTCGACCGTGACCTTGCGGGCCTGGGTGAGCTGAGGCAGCGCGAGACGCTCCGCCAGCAGGGCACCGATGACACCGCCTCGGGCGTCGGACGCCTCGGACGAGGTGATGACGATGTCCGGGGACAGCGTCGAGATCACCTTGGCGAGCGCGGCGGAGGTCGCCAGCGCGTCCGACCCGTGCAGCGCGTCATCGCTGAGGTGGACCGCCTTGTCCGCGCCCATCGACAGGGCCTTGCGGATCGTCTCGACCGCCTTGGCGGGACCCATCGTGACGACGGTGACCTCGCCCCCGTGCGCTTCCTTGATCTTCAGGGCCTCTTCGACCCCGTACTCGTCCATCTCGTTCATGACGTTGTCGACGCTCTTGCGGTCGACCGTCCTGTCCGCAGCGTCGAGCTTCTTTTCCGCCCAGGTGTCGGGTACCTGCTTGACGGTAACGACGATGTTCACGCCTAGGGGCCTCCGTAGCCAACATCAGATGTCAGTGCTCTTGACATCGTCGCATCTGGGACGGTCACGCGCTCGATGATCGCCTGCGTGACGCGGACCGCACCGACGCCCTGACCTGGAACGCCTGGCCGAGCACGGGCAGCGGCTACACGCCGTCACCGAGATTAGTCCGTGCACCCCGCCGGAGCCATCCGCAGTGACGGGGCTATCACCACCGACCCGGCGTGCTCGACCTGCCCCGGCCCCCAGCCCCGACCGCCGTGCGGCGCGCGTGCGACCGGCGTGGCACGGCTGCCGCCATGCTCATCCCGCCCGCCTCATATGCACATGCATACGTCGATCGCAGATGCTCGATGGTCAACCATCACCCAGCGGATCGACAAGATCCACGGAACAGACTGCCGGGCGCCAAACGTTGACCAGAGTCCTCGGTCCCGGATCGCTGTGCATTCCGGCCACCTTCTGCACGCCCTCTTCCCCTATTCGTGATCGATCCACTACTTTCTGCCCCAAGCGCGGAGCACGCGCGAGCCGATCATGACTTAGGAATCCCTAACCAGCAAGCCGATCTTCGACGGGGGAAACATGTCGAACAGGATGCCGGGAGAGCCGCCGGAGGAACCGTCGGGCACCACGATGTTCGCGCGCCTACTGCGCGAGGCCGGAGTGTCCGACACGAGGTTCGCCTGCCAGGTCAACACGCGGGCCCGCCAGCAGCGCCAGATCGAGCTGGGCCTGGCCCGCACGACGGTCGGCCACTGGCGGCGCGGCATGCGCCCGCGGGACCCGATGGTCGCCGAGCTCGCGGCGGCCGAGATGTCGGCGGCCCTCGGCTACCCCGTCCTGCCCACCGACCTCGGCTGGCGCGGCGAGTCCTACCGGCATGACGACCTGGGCCTGACCGGGGCCAACGTCCCCGTCGAGACGCTGCGCACGCTGGCCGGCCTGTCCGGGCGCGACCTGCGCCGCCGCGACGTGCTGCAGGAGGGGACGGCGTTCATCGCGACCGCGTTCGCCGACCCGGTGCTGTCCAGCCTGACCGGCGTCATCGACCGGATCACCGGGAGTGAGCAGCCGGCGGCCGGCAGCGGCACACTGGTCCGGGACGTGACGGACACCTTCCGCAAGCTCGACGCCAAGTTCGGCAGCGCCGAGATCCGCCCGCAGGTGGTCACCTTCCTGCACGACCAGACCCGCGCGGCCCGCGAGCACCGGCCCAACCCGGACCTGTTCAGCGCGCTCGCCGAGCTCACCCAGTTCAGCGGGTGGCTCGCGCAGGACAGCCGCCGGCCCGCGCTCGCCCAGCGCTACTACATCCAGGCCCTGAGCCTCGCCGAGCACGCGGACGACGCGATGCTCGCCGGCCGGGTGCTGTCGGGGATGAGCGACCAGGCCGCCCAGCTCGACCATCCGCGCCAGTCCCTCGCGCTCGCCCGGGCCGCGCTCAACCGCTCGCTGAGCCACTCGACGTACACGGTGCGGGCGATGCTGTACGACAAGCACGCGTGGGCACTGGCCCGCAACCGCGACGAGGCCGGCTGCCGGCGGGCCCTGGACCGGATGGACGCGGCGATCTCCCGGGGCGGCGACGGCGACGAGTCCCCGCCGTGGGCCGGCCACTACAACGCCGGCGACGCCGCCGAGTGCCGCGGCCACTGCATGCTGCTGCTCGGCCGGGCCCGGGAGGCCCAGGAGAGGCTGCTCGAGGCGCGCGCCCTGCAGCGCGCCGCCCGCGCCCGCACCCGCAGCTACGCCGAGGCCGACCTGGCCCTGACCTACCTGCGCCGGGCCTCACCGGACCTGGAGGGCGCGCTGGAGGCCGGCTACCGCGCGGTGCGCACCGCCGGGCAGGTCTCGTCCCAGCGCATCGCCCGCAAACTGGCCGAGCTGGACACCGCCCTCGGTGAGCACCCCACCGTCGCTGTGCGGGAGTGGCGGGAGCAGGCCCGGCCGATGCTGGAACCGGCCCGCCGGGCGGCCGGGGGGCAGGGGGCCGCCTGACCCACGCGGCACGCCGGCCGGCGGGTGAGCCACGCGTCACCCGCCGGCCGCGCCGCGGCGCGGACCAGGCACCCTGGAAGGGTGACCTCCGCGAAGGAATCCGGTCGAAGCACGCCGGACGTCCCCTCCCCCGACCCGGCGGGCGACATCCCGGTCGCCGCCGCCGAGCCGCGCACCCCGGCACTCCCGCCGGTCTCCGCGGTGATCACCGTGCTCGCCTGGATCGTCGCGGCGGTCCTCGGGCTCGTCGCCCTCGGCCGGCTGGTCCACCTCGACGACGCGCTCGACTGGCCGTACACGGCGCTCAACGCGCTGACCCCGCTGCTGTACCTGCCGGCGTACGTCACCCTGGCGGTGGCCTTCGCGCTGCGGCGCAACCTCCTGCTGATCCTGTCGGTGCTGCTGGTCGCGATGCACCTGTTCTGGGTCGTGCCGGAGCTGCTGCCCGGCGACGGGCAGGACGCCGCGCCCGGCTCGGCCCGGCTGCGGGTGATGTCGGCGAACCTGCTGTACCGCAACGCGCACGCCGACCGGCTCGGCGCGCAGATCCGCGCGGCCAATCCGGACGTGCTGGTGCTCGTCGAGGTCTCGCCGCTGACGCTCGCCCGGGTCGGCTCCACCGGCGCGCTGGACGCCTTCCGCTACCGCGAGGTCCGCCCCGGCCAGGGGGCCTTCGGCGCCGCCATCTACTCGCGCTTCCCACTGCGCGACGCCGCCGCGCCGACCGTTGGCGGCTCGATGTCGCTGCGGGCGACCGTCGAGGTCGACGAGAACCGGCGCTTCGTCCTCTACGCCGTGCACACCATCTCGCCGACCTCGGGGCCGTACACCACCCGCTGGCGCCAGCAGCTGACGGCGCTGCGCCACGACGCCCGCGGCGCCACTCTGCCGGTGCTGATGGCGGGTGACTTCAACGCCACCCGCGACCACCGCCCGCTGCGCCAGCTCGTCGACGCCGGGATGCGGGACGCGCACGACGTCGTCGGCGGCGGGTGGGATCCGACGTGGAACGCCAGTGGCGTGATCGTGCCGCCGGTGCTGCGCATCGACCACGTGCTCGCCTCGCCGGCGTTCGCGGTCACCGGCTTCGAGGTCGGCCGGGAGTTCGGCAGCGACCACCTTCCGGTGATCGCCGACCTGGCCATGCGCTGAGGTGGGTCAGCGGCCGACGAACTGCGCCTTGCCGGGGCCCTGGCGGACGAAGGAGTCCATCCCGATCCGCTGGTCCTCGGTGCCGAACAGGCCGGTGAACAGCGCCGACTCCAGCCGCAGCGCCTCGGACAGGGCGAGTTCCGCGCCGTCGTCGATCGCCTGCTTGGCCGCCGCCAGCGCCATCGCCGGGCCGCCGGCGTAGCTCTCGGCGATCTGGCGGGCCCGCGCGTACACCTCGCCGGGGGCGACGACGGCGTCGGCGAGGCCGATCCGCTCGGCCTCGTCGGCCCGCACCTGGCGACCGCTGAAGACGAGGTCCTTCGCCCGCGAGAGCCCCACCAGCCGGGGCAGCCGCTGGGTGCCGCCGGCACCGGGGATGACCCCGAGCTGGATCTCGGGCACGCCGATCTTCGCGTTGTCCGCCAGGACCCGCACGTCCGCGCACAGCGCGAGCTCCAGCCCGCCGCCGAGCGCGTACCCGGTGACCGCCGCGACGACCGGCTTGGGCAGCCGCGCGATCGTCTCCAGGGTGGAGCTGAGGTCGCGGACCCAGGAGGAGATCTCGGCGATGCCCATCGGCGCCATCTCCTTGATGTCGGCGCCGGCGGCGAACACCTTCTCCCCGCCGTAGAGCACGACCGCCCGGATCCGCCCGTCGCCGGCGGCCTGCAGGGCGGCGGTCCGCAGCTCGGCGGTGAGCTGCGCGTTCAGCGCGTTCATCGGCGGCCGGTCCAGCCGGATGGTGCCGATGGAACCGTCGACCTCGAGCCGAACGACGCTCATGTGGGGAAGTCCTCTCGCCGATGGGTCCCGCGCCGCGCGCCGGGATTGTCGCTGGTCACGATAGGACGACCGGAGCTGATCTTCATCGCGCCGAGGCCGGCGGCCGGGCGGCCGGGCGGCGGGGACCCGGGCGGGGTGGTCCGAGTCGGTGACCGGACGGTGGAGGCGAGATGTCCGATCGGCCGCCGGTGGGCGCCCGCTCGGTTAGCGTCACCGGGGTGTCCGACGCCGGCGGCAGCATCCGCACCTCCGCAGTGCCCTCCAGCTCCACAGTGCCCTCCAGCTCCACAGTGCCCTCCAGCTCCACAGTGCCCGCCGCGGCGTCCGCCCGCGCCCGCGCCGGGGAGCCGGCCGCGATGGGTGCGGGGGTGTCCGCGCCGCTCGGGGTTCGCTTCGACGGCACCGGGGTGAACGTCGCCGTCGCCGCGCCCGGTGCGGACGCCGTCGAGTTCTGCCTGTTCGACGCCGCCGGGGCGGAGACCCGCCACCGCCTGCCGGAGCGCGACGGCGAGGTGTGGCACGGCCGCCTCGCCGGCGTGCGGCCCGGGCAGCGGTACGGCCTGCGCGCGCACGGACCGTACGATCCCGACCGCGGCCAGCGCTACAACCCGGCGAAGCTGCTGGTGGACCCGTACGCCCGGCTGCTGACCGGGGCGCTGCGGCCCGACCCGGCAATCTACGGGTACGTCGGCGGCGACCCGTACGGACACGAGCCGGACCCGCGTGACTCGGCGCCGTTCGTGCCGCGCTGCGTCGTCACGGCGCCGGACGGCTGGCCCGGCCCGGGGGGGCAGCGGCCGGGGCCGGCCGGCGGCGGGCACGGGCATCCCGCGGCGAACCGGCCCGGCACGCCGTGGTCGCGCACCGTCGTGTACGAGGCGCACGTGCGCGGCCTGACCCGGCTGCATCCGAGGCTGCCGCCGCGGCTGCGCGGCACCTACGCGGGGCTGGGACATCCGGTCGTCGTCGGGCATCTGCGCCGGCTGGGGATCACCGCCGTCGAGCTGCTGCCGGTGCACGCCTTCGTCTCCGAGCCGACGCTGCTGGAGCGCTCGGCGACGAACTACTGGGGATACAACAGCCTGGCCTTTCTCGCCCCGCACGCCGATTACGCGGCGAGCGACGACCCGATCGGCGAGTTCCAGGCGATGGTCGCCGCGCTGCACGCCGGTGGCATCGAGGTGCTGCTCGACGTCGTCTACAACCACAGTGCCGAGGGCAGTGAGCGGGGGCCGACCCTGTCGCTGCGCGGCCTCGACAACCCGGCCTACTACCGGGTGGAACCCACCGACCCACGCCGCTACCGCGACGTCACCGGCTGCGGCAACACCCTGAACATGACCAGTCCGCACGTGGTGAAGCTGATCTGCGACTCGCTGCGTTACTGGGTCACCGAGATGGGCGTCGACGGTTTCCGCTTCGACCTGGCCACCGCCCTCGCCCGCAACCCGGACGCCTTCGACCCGGCGGCCGGGCTGCTCACCGCGATCCACGCCGACCCGCTGCTGTCGTCGGTGAAGCTCATCGCCGAACCGTGGGATGTCGGCTGGGCCGGCTACCAGGTCGGTTCGTTCCCGCCGCCGTGGGCCGAGTGGAACGGCCGGTTCCGCGACACCGTGCGCGACGTCTGGAACGGCCGGACCAGCGGGGTCGCCGACCTTGGCTACCGGCTGACCGGGTCGTCGGACCTGTTCGAGCACTCCGGGCGCCGGCCGTGGGCGTCGGTGAACTTCGTCACCGCGCACGACGGGTTCCCGCTGGCCGACCTCGTCTCCTACGACCACAAGCACAACGAGGCGAACGGCGAGGGCAACCGGGACGGCGAGTCGGACAACCGCTCGGCGAACCACGGCGCCGAGGGGCCGACGGACGACCCGGCGATCCTCGCGACCCGCCGGCGGGTGCGCCGCGGGCTGATCGCCACCCTGCTGCTGTCCGCCGGGGTGCCGATGCTGGTCGCCGGGGACGAGTTCGGCCGCTCCCAGGGCGGCAACAACAACGCCTACTGCCAGGACAACCCGGTGTCCTGGCTCGCCTGGCCGGACGGCGCGACGTGCGGCGGCGCGGCCCGCGGGGCGGGCGATCCCGCGGGACCGGATCCGGCGGCGGGTGGCGCGGCGGGCGATCCGGCGGGACCGGATCCGGCGCTGCCGCGGCTGGTCGCCGGGCTGCTCGCGCTGCGCCGCGAGAACCCGGCGCTGCGCCGGGACCGCTTCTTCCACGGCGGTGACTCGGTGCCCGGCCGGCTCGCGGACATCACCTGGCTGCGCCCCGACGGCGCGGTGATGTCCCAGGCCGACTGGAACGCCCAACGGCTGGTCACCCTCGTCGCCCACGTCGCCGCGCATGACGACGCCCGCGACGGTCCCGCCGACACCGTCCCCGGATCCGGCCGCCGAGGCGGGCGCGAGCGAGGCGGGCGTGGTCGCGGGCGCGGGCGCGGCGGATCCGGGCAGCCGGGGCTGCTGATCGTCATCCATCCGGACGGGGCCGACACGACGGTGGCGCTGCCGGGCGCGCCGTGGGCGGACCGGCTGGAGCTGCTGCTCGACACCGCCGACGACGACCTCGCCGGTTTCCCGGCCACCGCCGCCGCACCCACGCGCGTCCTGCCCGGCGGCGCGCCGCTGGCGGTGGGCGCCCGCAGCGTCGTGCTGCTGCGGGCGCATCCACCGGCCTGAGCGGAACCTACGGGTTGGCGACCAGGCCCAGCTCAGCGACGCTCGCGGTCAGCGGGTGGTGCGGCAGCACCCGCACCGTGTAGCCGAACGGGCCGGTGCGCCCGAGCGGGATCGTGCCCTCATAGCGGTGCGCGCCCTGGGTCTCGCCGTCGCCGGCGGGCCGCAGAGACAGCGTCGCCGAGGCGAGGATCCGGTCGGACTGGTCGACCCGGCCGTAGCTGACGAGGACGTCGACGTCCGACGGGGCGAGCCCGCCGAGGTCGATGGTCGCCCGCACCACCAGCGACTGCCCCACCTGGGGGGTGTCGCCGAGGCCGGCGGAGTCGACGTTGAGCACCCGCACCCCGCCCCAGGCGGCGCGCACCCGTCCCTTCCAGGCCGCGAGGTCGCGGGCGCCGTGCAGGCCGTCGGCGGCCGCGGCCCGGGCGGACACCCCGGCGGGCACGTAGTACCGCTCGACGTACTCCTGCACCATCCGACTGGCGAGCACCTGCGGCCCGAGGGTCGACAGGGTGTGCTTGACCATCGCCGTCCAGCGCCGCGGCGCGCCGGCGGCACCCTCCGCGGCCCCGCCGCGGTCGTAGAACCGCGGCGCCACGGTGTTCTCCAGCAGGTCGTAGAGGGCGGTGGACTCGATGTCGTCGCGCCGGTCGGGGTCCTCGACGCCGTCGGCGGTCGGGATCGCCCAACCGTTCTGGCCGTCGAACATCTCGTCCCACCAGCCGTCCCGGATGGACAGGTTCAGGCAGCCGTTGAGCGCCGCCTTCATCCCGGACGTGCCGCAGGCCTCCAGCGGGCGCAGCGGGTTGTTCAGCCAGACGTCCGACCCCGAGTACAGGAAGCGGGCCATGCCGATGTCGTAGTCGGGCAGGAAGACGATCCGGGACCGCACCGCCGGGTCGTCGGCGAACTGGACGATCTGCTGGACGAGCTGCTTGCCGCCGTCGTCGGCGGGGTGGGCCTTGCCGGCGATGACCATCTGGATCGGGCGCTGCGGGTGCAGCAGCAGGCGGCGCAGTCGTTCGCGGTCCCGCAGCATCAGCGTGAGCCGCTTGTAGGACGGCACCCGGCGGGCGAAGCCGATGGTCAGCACGTCCGGGTCGAACACGGAGTCGATCCAGTCGAGCTCGCCGGGGGCGGCGCCGCGCTCCAGCCAGGAGGCGCGCACCCGGCGGCGGACCTCGGCAACGAGCCGCTCGCGCAGTACCCGCCGGGTGCTCCACACGACGTCGTCGGGCAGCGTGGCGATCTTCCCGAAGCCGGCGGCGTCGTCGGCGAGCAGGGCCGGCCCGGGCTCGCGGTCGGCGAGCTCCAGCACGGCGCGGGAGACCCAGGTCGGCGCGTGCACGCCGTTGGTGACCGAGCCGATCGGCACCTCGGCGGCGTCGAACCCGGGCCACAGGCCGGCGAACATCTCCCGGCTGACGATGCCGTGCAGCTTGCTCACGCCGTTGGAGCGCTGGGCCAGGCGCAGCCCCATATGGGCCATGTTGAACACGTTCGGGTCGGCCTCGACGCCGAGCTCCAGAATCCGCTCGACCGGGACGCCCGGCCACGAGTTGTCCCCGCCGAAGTGGCGGCCGACCAGGTCGCGCGGGAAGCGGTCGATGCCGGCGGGCACCGGGGTGTGCGTGGTGAACAGCGTGCCGGCGCGGGCGGCCTCGAGCGCCTCGTCGAAGCTCAGGCCGGTCTCGACGAGCTCGCGGATGCGCTCCAGGCCGAGGAAGCCCGCGTGGCCCTCGTTGGTGTGGTAGACCTCCGGCGTCGGCGCGCCGGTGACGGCGGAGTAGGCGCGCAGCGCCCGCACCCCGCCGATGCCGAGCAGCATCTCCTGCAGCAGCCGGTGGTCGGTGCCGCCGCCGTAGAGCCGGTCGGTCACGCCGCGCTCGGCCGGCTGGTTGTCCTCGACGTCCGAGTCGAGCAGCAGCAGCGGGACCCGCCCGACCTGCGCCTTCCAGATCTGCGCGTGCAGGGTGCGGCCCTCGGGCAGGCCGACGGCCACCTTCACCGGCCGGCCCTCCGCGTCGGTCAGCTGGGTCAACGGCAGGCCGTGCGGGTCGATGCCCGGGTAGCGCTCCTGCTGCCAGCCGTCCCGCGACAGCGACTGGACGAAGTAGCCCGCCCGGTACAGCAGGCCGACGCCGATGATCGGCACGCCGAGGTCGCTGGCGGTCTTCAGGTGGTCGCCGGCGAGGATGCCCAGGCCGCCCGAGTACTGCGGCAGCACCTCGGTGATGCCGAACTCCGGCGAGAAGTACGCGATCGCCGCGGGCGCGCCCGGGATGTCCTGCCGCTGATACCACAGGTCGGCGGACAGGTAGTCCTGAAGGTCGCCGGCGGCGAGGTTCAGGCGGCGGACGAAGCGGCCGTCGGCGGCGAGGGCGGCCAGCCGGTCATGGTCGACCTCACCGAGGAGGCGGACCGGATCTCCCTTCGTGGCCCGCCAGAGCTCGGGATCGACCGACTCGAACAGGTCGAGGGTCTCGGGATGCCAGGACCAGCGAAGATTCAGAACCAGTTCCCCGAGCGGAGCGAGCTGCTCCGGGAGCTGCGCACGGACGGTGAACCGTCGTAGGGCTCTCACGAAAAGGTGAGCCTAGACAGTGACGGTGACATGGGCGCACTCGGGTTCGACCAGCGGGTTACGTTCTCCGAACAACTCGCCCCGCACTCGGACGCACGGCCACGATCCTCCGCAGATGCCCGCTCCGGCAGGCGGAAAGTGAGCCGGGCGGCCGGCCCGCTCCCCGCGACCGGCCCACCGTCGGGCGTCCGGCGGCTACTCCTCGTCGGGCGTCGCGCGGACCCGCTCGGCGATGACCGCCATCACGGCCGGGTCGCGCAGCGTCGTGACGTCGCCGAGCTCGCGACCGGCCGCGACGTCGCGCAGCAGCCGGCGCATGATCTTGCCCGACCGGGTCTTCGGCAGGTCGTCGGCCCAGACGATCCGCTTCGGGCGGGCCAGCTTGCCGATCCGGTGGGCGACGTGCTCGCGCAGCTGGGCCTCGGTGGCGTCGTCGCCGGCCCGGTGGCCGGTCAGGGTCACGAACGCGACGATCGCCTGCCCGGTCTGCTCGTCGGGCTGGGCGACGACGGCGGCCTCGGCGACCGCCTCGTGGGCGACGATCGCCGACTCGACCTCGGCGGTGGACAGCCGGTGCCCGGAGACGTTGATGACGTCGTCGATCCGGCCGATGATCCAGAAGTAGCCGTCGGCGTCGAGCCGGGCCGCGTCACCGACGACGTAGGTGGACGGGCCGAACCGGGAGAAATACGTCTCGACGAACCGCTCGTCGTCCTTGTAGAGGGTGCGAAGCATCGACGGCCACGGCTTCGTGATCACCAGGATGCCGGTGCCCTCGGTGACCGGCTCGCCGTCCTCGGTGCGCAGTTCGGCGCTGATGGCGGGCAGCGGGCGGGTCGCCGAGCCCGGCTTGGTCGCCGTCGCGCCGGCCAGCGGCGAGATGAGCACCGAACCCGTCTCGGTCTGCCACCAGGTGTCCACGATGGGGCAGCGGCCGCCGCCGATGACCAGGTGGTACCAGAGCCAGGCCTTCGGATTGATGGGCTCGCCGACGGTGCCGAGCACCCGCAGCGACGACAGATCGTGCCGAGCCGGGTACTGAGGCCCCCACTTGATGCAGCTGCGGATCGCCGTGGGCGCCGTGTAGAACACGGTGACCCGGTACTCCTCGACGATCCGCCACCAGATGTCGTGGTCCGGGTAGTCCGGGGCGCCCTCGTACATGACGCTCGTCGCGCCGTTCGACAGCGGGCCGTAGACGATGTAGGAGTGCCCGGTGATCCAGCCGACGTCGGCGGAGCACCAGTACACGTCGGTGTCCGGGTCGAGGTCGAACACGGCGCCGTGGGTGTGGGTCGCGCCCAGCAGGTAGCCGGCGGTGGTGTGCAGGATGCCCTTCGGCTTCGCCGTCGAGCCCGAGCTGTACAGGATGAACAGGGGATGCTCCGCCGGCAGTGGGACCGGCGGGCAGTCCGGGTCCGCCGCGGCGAGCAGCTCGTCGAACCAGACGTCGCGCCCGGGCGTCATCGGCACCTCGGCGGCGTTCTGGCCCGGGCCGCGCACGACGATGATGCGCTCCAGCGCCGGCAGGTCGCCGAGCTCCGCGTCGACGGCGGCCTTGACCTCGGCGCGGCGGCCCTTGCGCCGCGCCCCGTCGACGGTGATGAGGACCCGGGCGTCGGAGACCTCCATCCGCTCCCGCACCGCGGACGGCGCGAACCCGCCGAACACCACGTTGTGCACGGCGCCGATGCGGGCGCAGGCCAGCATCGCCACGACCACCTCGGGGATCATCGGCAGGAAGATCCCGACGACGTCGCCGGCACGCACGCCGAGCGAGGTCAGGCCGTTCGCCAGGCGCTGCGTGTCGGCCAGCAGGTCGGCGTAGGTGACGTCGCGGCGTTCCCCCTCCTCGCCGCGCCAGTGGAACGCGACCCGGGCGCCGCGGCCGGCGGCGACGTGGCGGTCCAGGCAGTTCGCTGACAGGTTCAGCTCGCCGTCGGCGAACCAGGTGTAGAAAGGCGGGTTGCTGTCGTCGAGCACCTGGGTGAACGGCTTGTCCCAGGTCAGCAGCTCACGGGCCCTGTCCGCCCAGAACGCCACCGGATCGGCGTCGGCCGCGGCCCGGTCGGCCTCGACGTCGCGGCGACGGACGAAGCCGGCCGGCGGGTCGAAGCTCTCCACCCCGAGCAGGCCCTCCAGGGTCGCCTCCAGGCTGCCCGCGGCCTCGCCCGCCGCCGGCCCGTTCGGGCCGGGGATGGCTGCCGCTGCAGGGCTGGCGTCCATGTCGGTCACGGTTCCTCCCGCATCACTGCGCTGTCCGCGTCGTCCTTGGCTGTCCGCGTCGTCCTTGGCTGTCCGCGTCGTCCTTGGCTGTCCGCGTCGTCCTTGGCTGTCCGCGTCGTCCTGGCTGGTCCGCGTCCAGTGTCGCGTGCCCGCGTCGTCCGCGCTCGCTGCCGCGAACCCCGCCGGTCGCCTGCCATGGTCCTCGTCGCGGCGAGCGATCACTGGTCTACCACGAACCCGCGCGTGGAGGTAGCGCTCACCCGTCGATGACGCCCGTGGCCCGCGAGGCGTCCGCGCGCACCCGGCCGAGAAGGATCTCGACCAGCTCCTCCCCCGCGAGCCCGCCGATCGCCGTGGTGACGGTGACGTTCGGCGCCGTCCAGCCCAGTTCCTGCAGCTCCCCGTGGGCGGGCCGGACGGCGAGGTCGGCGGCGAGCAGCATCGGGATGTCCAGGACGGAGTCCCCGGCGGCCAGCAGCGTGCCCGCGCCGGCCCGGCGCGCCACCTCCTCGACGGCCCGCCGCTTCGTCAGCACCCACGGCACCAGGTACACCTTGCGGCCCTGCGCCGACACCGACCAGCCGCCCGCCGAGGCGTCCGCGGCGAAGGCGGTCAGGTCGGGGATCGCCGGCCGCTCGTGCGCCACCAGGTAGACGAACAGGTCGTCGGCGGCGCGCACGGTGCGGGCCCAACCGGGCGCGGCGAACCGTTCGGCGAGTGCGAGCATCTCGGCGAGTGGCGCGCAGGCCGCGGCGACCTCGGCCGCGACCGCCGCCGCCCAGCCAGGATCGGGCACGCCGTCGACGAGCAGGTGCCCGCCGTTCGCGGCGATCGCGTACCGGGGCGCGAGCCCCAGGTCGACCCGGCGGTACTGGGCCAGGGTCCGAGTGGTCACGGGGACGACGAGCGCCTCACGGTCCAGCTCGGCGAGCAGCGCGAGCTCGCGCGCGGTGGCGAACGACAGCGGCGCGCCGTCGAGGCGCTCCACCTCGACCAGCTCCGGCGGCTCGACCAGCTCCGGCGGCTCGACCAGCCCAGGCGGCTCGACGCCGGCGGGCAGCAGCAGCGAGTGGCGGGAGAAGATCAGCGTCTTGTCCAGGTCGAGCGCCACCAGGTGCCCGGGCCCGGCCGCGGGCATCGGGTCGGCGGGCATCAGGGGACGTCCGGGCGCCAGCGGGCGTTCGGGGTGTGGAAGGTCGGCGACGCGCCGACGGGACGGACCAGGCCGACGCAGGAGAACGGCAGGTCGCGCATCTGTTCGACCGGGACGTCGCGGTCCGCGGCGAGCGCCAGCACGTGCGCCAGCTCGTCGACGCGGTCCGGGTCGACGAGGATGCGCCACGGCACCCGGCGCAGCAGCACCCGGGTGGTCTCCCCGACCCCCGGCTTCACCATGATCACGTCCGGGATGTCGTAGGCGGCGGCGATGCGCTCCACCGCGGCCCAGCCGTCCCAGGTCGGACGGCGGTCCGACGCCCACAGCGCCGGCCAGGTCGCGTCCGCCTCGTCGGCGACCGCGTCGAACTGCGCCACCACCGCCTCGACGAAGTGGCGGGACAGGTCGTGCGCGGCCAGGTCGCCGTAGAACTTCGCCCCGTGGAAGTCGTCCGGGCCGATGTGCTCGGCGTTGAGGACCGTCCGGCTGACCAGCCCGCTGACGGTCGAGTTCAGGCAGGCGCTCGGGATCAGGAAGTCGTCGCGGGTGCCGTAGAGCGGCACGCACCGCGCGGGGTCCGCGAGCACGGCGAGGGTGTCGTCCAGGCCGAGGCCCGCGACCGCCTCGGCGAGCACCCGGGTCATCACCCCCTTGCCGGTCCAGCCGTCGACGAACTGCAGCGCCGCGGGATCGAAGCGGGCCGTCAGGTGGCGGACCGCGTTCATGTCCACCCCGCGGTCCTTGATCACGGAGATGGCGTGGTGCGGGGTGTCGAGGCCGTGCCGGAAGGCGTACCAGCGGCGCATGAGGATCCCGACCGGCGTGCCGGCCCGGGCGATCGAGACCAGCGAGGGACGCGGCTTGCGGACCCGGACCAGCTCGGCGACAAGTCCCGTGGCCAGAGCGACGCGCCGCGCCGAGCGCTCCAGCGCCTGGTGGTAGAGCCGCAGGTAGGCGGCATCGGGCTGGTACTCGACCGGCAGGTCCTCCGAGTAGTGCCGGCCCGCCTGCATCGCCTCCTCCCGGTCTTCGGTGGGCCGCTCCAGGTCGACCGCGCTCAGGTCGGTCAGCAGGAAGGTCACGTCCGCCGGGTCGTAGGAGCCCGAGCCGATCGTCGGCCGGCGGCCGACGTCCTCGGCGACGGTGCCAGTGGGGGCCGGTGGGGAGGTCTGGTCGCTCATCGGGACGGCTCCGGTCGGGTCGTCGCCGGCCGGGGCGCCGGGCGGTGGGCGGGCAGGGTGAGCACGGTCACCGGGGCGCAGGGGCGCAGCCGGGCGACGAGACCGCTCGGGTCCGCGACGGGCGCCGGCGCAGCGGCGTCCACCCCCTCGTCGACGACCACGACGATGTCGTCATAGGAGTCGGGACGCACGTTGTAGAGGTGACTGTCGCGGCCCGGGTCGTCCGGCGCCGGGAAGGTGAGCGCGGTGCGGATGGCGTAGCCGTCGACGTCGACGGGATGCACCGGCGAGCGGGTCGTCGACTGGTAGCGCACCTCCCCCGGGCCGCGGCGGGCCAGCGCGTCGGCGATCCGCATCGGCGTGTACATGAGCTCCTCGGTGCCCAGCACGAGCGTGCGGCCCCCCGGCACGGTGAGGGCCGCGCGCACCTGGGCGGCGACGGGTGCGACGGCGCTCGCGAGCCGGCGCCGGTGGGCGGGCGTCCAGCCGTGCCGGGCGCCGTCGGGCAGGTCCGCCGGCCAGTCGGCCGTCAGCCACCGCACGCCGTCGCCGTCCCCCGCCGCGGCGGGGGGGGCATCGGCGTCGGGGGCGGCGGGGGCGAGGCGGGCGCGGACGGCGGCGGCGCGCGCGGTGATGTCGGCGGGCACCGCGACGGTGGCCTCGATCAGGGCGACGACGTCGATCCGCACGCCGAGGTCGGCGGCGAGGTCGGCGAACGCGGCTCGGGCCGGCGCCGGTCGGGCGTCGACCAACGACGCGACGACGTAGTGGCCGCGCGGCGCGTGGTCGTGCAGGATCTGGATCGTGCCGAGCGCGGTGCGCCCGGTCGACAGCTCGTCGTCGACGAGCACGATCGGCCGCGGCGCGCGCAGGATCGCCGGGTCGGCCGGGACCAGCCAGTGGTGCGAGGCGTGGGAGTGCGACTCGGTGAACTCCAGCACCGGCGGTACCCCGGGCAGCTCGCGCCGGGTGGTGTGCAGGTAATGGCTGCCCGCCAGGCCGTCGGCGACCGTGTGCCCGAGCGCCGTCGCCGTCTCGCAGTAGCCGATGACCAGCGGGCCGTCCGCGGCCTGGCCGGCGTCCGCGTCGGCGCCCTGGTCGTCGTCGAGGCCCGGCAGCGCGCGGACGAGGCGGGCGAGCGCCGACCCGGCCGCGAGCGCCTCGGCGGGGGCGACCGGCAGGTGCTTGCCGAGCACCCGGCTGACCAGCAGGTGGGCGCGGCGCGGGTTGCGCCGCAGCGCGAGCCCGACCAGGGCGTCCAGGCCGCCGCCGACCGCGTCGGCCGTCACCTCGACGGTGAGCCCGAGCTCCGTCCACAACCAGCCCTGACGCGGCGGGGCCTGGACGCCGGGTGGGCCGTCCGGCCCGGTACGCGGCGTCACCCGGCCACCTGCGTTCCGTCGGCACGGGCGGCCTGGCTCGCGGCGAGCACCTCGACGAACGTGTCGCCCTCGCGCAGCACGCCGAACGCCCGGGCCCGGCGCAGCACCGCCTGCGCCCAGGCCCGGTGCGGGCCCAGCTCGTTCATCTTGTTCGCGTAGCTGCTCGGGCGGACCCCGCCGGCGTCCCCGTCGAGGATCGCCTCGGCGTCGGCGTACTCCTCCTGGCTGACGACGTGCAGGGCGTGCACGGCCGGGATGTGGCTGGGATGGATCACCGTCTTGCCGATCAGGCCGTTGGCCCGGTCCAGGACGACCTCGCGGATCAGCCGGTCGAGGTCGGAGGAGACGAGGGCGCTGCGCATCCGGATCGCCTCCTCCCGGCCGTCGACCCGCTCGGCCTGCGCGAACGGGGTCACCCGCAGCGAGGAGACGAACAGCCGCTCCGGCTGGGCGAAGTACTCCCACACGGGGCCGGTGACGATGTGCTCGCCGCCGCGGGCGCAGATGTTGACGATGTCCGCGATGCAGTCGCGCACCACGGCGATGTCGTAGATCGTCAGGTCCCGGTCGCGGCGAAGGCCGAACAGGCCGCACAGGTCGGTGGCACCCAGCCGGATCGCGAGCACCTGGTCGGCGTGCTTGTCGACCAGGCGGCGCACGGCGCACAGCGCGTCGACCCGGGTCTCCCGGTTGATCACCGGCGGGCTCTCCAGGACCGGCATCGCCCACAGTGGCCGGCCGATCATCTCCGACGCCCGCAGGACGGCCGACAGCCCCGCCTCGCCGCCCTCCTCCTCGAACTTCGGCAGCACGAACCCGGCCAGGCAGCCCGCCCCCGCCGGGCCCAGCCGGGCGACCAGGTCGGGGATCTGGGCGACGGCCCGCACCCGGACGAACAGCTGCGGCACCCCGGCGCCGGAGCGCGGCGGGTCGCCGGCGAGTTCCCGCAGCGCCGCGACGACGTTCGCCTCGGCGGCGGCGACCTCGGTGTCGGCGATCGAGTCCTCGAGGCACAGCACCATCGACGTCACCCCGGCGGCGGTCTGACGATGCACGTCGCGGGCCAGGTGCGGCCGGGTGCCGGGGGCGTAGAGCGTCGCGCCGAGGGCGGTCGCCAACAGCCGTCGGTCACCGTCGCCGGGGATCTCCTCCGGCGGGCGGTGGAACAGGGTGTCGATCGTCTCGGTGTCGAGGAAGGCGAAATGGCGCAAGCGACGGTCCCCTCGTCCAGACGCGGCGGCGCCGTCCGACCAGCGTCCCGGCTGGCCGCACGCCCGGCCTCCCGGTGGCCGGGTGGGTCGGACGAGATCGTGAAGATCGTGAAACGTCGCCTTTCGGGTGACGGTACCTGGCCGGGGGCGCCTGACGACAGACAATGACATGCGTCAGTTCGCCGACACCGAGTAGTCGCCATTCCGTCATCGGCAGTCCGCTCACCTGCGGGTTCGTTGTCGCGCGGCTCGCGACCACGGCACCGGTCCACGGCATGGCGAAGGGCCGGGACGCGCGTCCCGGCCCTTCGGGCATCGGCGGGGCTCAGGCGGCGCCGAACAGCTTCTTGTACTCGGCGGCCGACTTCGGGTTCTGGCCGCCGTTCGTGATCGTGGAGCAGACGTTGCCCGGCGTCGGGTCGGCGAAGTACGCGTCGTAGCCCATCACGTCACTGGCGGCCTTGAACGTCTCGAACATCTTCTGGATGTAGAACGGGTTGTCGCCACCGCCGTTGCCGGAGCAGGACGCCACCCCCCACTCGCCGACGCCGACCTTCTTGCCGTGCTCCCGGGCGAACCGGATCACGTAGCACAGGCCGTTGACGTCCTCGCACTGCTTGTTCCACGTCGCCTCGTCGCTCGACGGGGGGAAGTGGTCGTAGGAGTCGATGCCGACGTAGTCGACGTACTCGTCGCCGGGGTAGGCGCTCCACGGGCTGTTACCCGAGGGCACCGGCGAGTTGTGAGCGTTGAACGTCCAGTCGATCTTGACCTGCGGGTCGGTCGACCTGATCGCGGCCGAGATCTTCTGGAAGCAGGTGCGGAACGTCGTCGCGTCGGCGTCCGTGTGCCAGTACATGAACGTGCCGTTGAACTCCCAGCCGATGCGGACGATGGAGTCGGCCCGGCCGTGCTGCACCAGGAAGCTGCCGAACTTCGCCCACTGGGAGTCGTAGGCGCCCTTCGCGCACTCGCCGTTGCTGCCCTGGCCCTTCGGATAGGTCGGCTGGCTGATCACCAGCTTGCCCGCGAAGCCCTTGAAGACGTCGACCGGCCAGGTCGGCTCGACGAGCCCACCCCAGCCGGACGTGCGGTCCGTGTAGACGTGGACGAGGTCGTTGGCCCGGCCGCGCCAGTTGCCGAAGTCCTGCAGCGGCCCGAGCGTGTGCGCCTGGAAGCCGGACAGCCACGGCAGGCCGGACTGCGGCCCGGCACCGTCGATGTCGGCCGTGCCGCCGGCGGCCGGGCTGGCGCTGGGGGTGGCACCGGTGCCCGGGGTCTGGGTGACCGGCGGCAGCGAGGGCAGGGCGGTGCCCGACGGGGTCGGTGAGGTGACGTTCGGGGTGGCGGTCAGCGGCGTCGCCGTCGCGCGGATCGACGAGGGGCTCGGCGTCACCGACCCGGCGCCGTGGCGCGGCCACGGGGACCGGGCGGCGCTCGGGCTCGGCGAGACCGGGGTCGAGACCGGGGTCGGGGCCGGGGTCACCGCGGGCACGCCGCTGGCCGGCGAGGCGCTGGCCGTGGGACTCGGCGTCGCGCCGGTCGAGGCGGTGGAGCCGCTGCCGGTGCTGCCCACCGGCAGGTTCGGCAGCGGCGGCGACTGGAAGCCCTGCGCCGCGGCCTCCGGGCCGGTCACGTTGAGGGCGTCGGAGGCGCTGAGGCCGCCCTGGGTCGCCTTCACGTCGACCTTGCCGTTGAAGTCGGCGGGCACCCGGAAGCCGAGAATGAACCGACCGTCACCGTCGGCCTTGATCAACGCGCTGCCGCCGAGCTTCTCCGTCTGGGCGGCGACGGTGACATCCGTGGCGGGGGTGAAGTCGCGCCCGCCGACGAGGACGATGTCCTGGTCGAACAGCACGAGCGTCACGCGGCTGCGCGACTGCGGGGTCATCGTCGTCAGCGGGACGCCCGGCTGCGGCTGGGCGGAGGCGCCCGCCGAGCCCGGGCTCGCGCTCGGCGACGGCGTGCCCTGCGGGCTGGGCGACGGGCTCGGCGACTCGGTCGCGGCGTTGGCCAGTGGGGTCACCGCCTGCAGCAGCCCGGCGACGAAGACCGAGACCAGGCCGAGCCGAGCGCAGGTGCGGACCGGTCGGTGCGGGCGCCGGCAGGCGGCGGGTCGTGATCGGGACAGACGTGATCGGTACAGGAGTGTGCCCGGACGGCCGACCGGAGGGGTTGGTCGGCGACGAGTGGTCGAGGCCATGCTCGCGCGCTGCCTTTCGAAGAGGGCGTGACACAACACACCCGCCGCTCGCGCCGCCAGTCGACTACAGAGCCGCGCCGGATCACGACCGCCTGACGAAACGTCCCCTCCGAACAGGCCGCAGGACGCGACCGCTCAGCGCTCCATCAGGTCCGGCGGCACCTCACGGCGCCGCCACCCGGGCTGCCACCGCCGCCCGGACGTGAAGCCGACCGACCCAGGCCACGCGACCGGGACGGACCGACAGGTGCTCCGGCCCGACGTCGAACACCCATCAGGCCGGTACTGGAACTACGCGTGATGGAACCAATCGTAAGGGGAGTACCGCCGACGAGGAACAGCACCAGGATGAATACTTTCCGTGGTAGTGCCATCATTGAGGATCCGGTGCGACATCGCCGCCAATGAGCCACCTAAAGCCAACGGTTAATCAACCGGACACCAAAGTGGCCTTGGTGGAGGCAGCCCGGACGGGTGTCCCCACGGCCACCCGTTGCTGGCCAACGGCCCGCGGCGGCCCGGCCGCGCGCCCCTGCCAGGGCGGCCGGGCGGTCGCGCGGGTTCAGCGGACGACCAGGTCCTCGTCGGCCGGATGGGTGACGGACCAGCCGGTGGGATGCACCAGGGCGGGCAGCAGCCGCACGCCCCACGGCAACTGCGCGCCGTCGAGGGTGACATCGATGGTCCTGGTGACGGCCTGGTTGACGGAGGCGAGCCGAGACAGCTCGTGCGCCTCGGCGGCCGCCCGCGGCGGCGCGGTGCCCGGCCGCGCGAACAGGATCAGCTCACCTACCGGACCAGAGGCGTGCACCTGGACCCGCATGGTGCGCCGCCGCCAGCCGGACCGGCTGACGGTGTAGGTCACCGTGGGCTGGATCAGCGGGACCTCGCCCGCCTCGACGCTCCCACCGCCCAGCGGCAGGCCCGCCGGGACGGCCGGCGCGGCGCCGTTCGACAGGCTGGGGCTCAGCACGGCCGGGTTCCCCAACACGGCCGGATTCCCCTGGACCACGGGGCTCGCCAGGACAGCGGGGCTCCCCAGGACAGCGGGGTTCGGCAGGCCGGGGACGGCGGCCGCCGGCGCGCCGGCCCCGGCCGCGACCGGCCCGGTGGGACCGACCGGCATCCCGGTACCCGCGGGCAGCTGCGTCGCCCCGGTAGCCCCCGGCCCCACCGGCGCCCCCGGGCCTGCCGGCATTCCCGGGACCGCGGGTCCGCCGGGAACGACCAGAGCCCCGGTACTGCCGGGATGTGGGCCCGCGGAAGCGCCGGAGGCGGGACCGCCCGCGTTGAACGACGCCCGGCCGGGCTCGCCGGGCATCCCCACCACCAGCGGGTGGCTCGGAACGCCCGCCGGCCCGGCAGCGGCGGGCACGGTGCCGGCGTACCCGCTCGGACCATGCCCCGGCTGGCCCGCCGGGCCCGCGGGCGCGACCGGCCAGGGCTGGCCCGCGGGTCCGGTCTGGGCCGCCGCGGGCTGGCCGCCCGGCGTGAGCGGCGCGCCCTGCGGGCGGGCCAGCGGGCCGGACGCGGAATGGTCGATCAACGGGCTCGGGGCGGGATGGTCGCCGAGCGGCCGCGGGGTGGGATGGTCGAGGTGGCCCAGGTGCCAGGCCCCGGTGGCGGGCTCGCCCGGGCGGGCGCCGACCGGGACCGGCAGCGGCAGCGCCCCGGTGCGGGGCTGGGCGGGCCCGCCCAGCGGATGGGCGGCGGTGATCGGGTCGAGGCCGGCGGCCGCCGCGGCGCGGGGCGTTCTCGGCCCCATGGCGCCGCCCGCCGCGCCGATGGCGTACGCGCCTGTCCCGGCACCGGGCATCGGGTACGGCCCGGTGCCGTGCGGGCCCGTGCCGTACGAGCCGGCGGCGGGGGGCGGGCCGGCGGGCGCCTGCAAGCCGGCCCCGGGCTGCGCGCCGAAGGGCGCGGGTGGGCTTGGGGCGGTGTGCGGGCCGGGCGCGCCGAAGACGCCGCCGGGCGGGGCGGCGGGCACGACGGCCGGCGGTGGGTCGTCCCTGACGGCCGCGCGAGCGAGCACCGCGGTCCCCAGCGGGGCCACCCGGACGATCCCGCCGGCTCGGTACATCGGGTAGGCGGCCACGTGGTAGGCCCAACCGTCGGCGGGGGCGGCGAGATGCCAGCCGCCCTTGATCTCGAGGCTGGTGTTGGTCACCTTCGCACTGGCGGCGAGCGGGTCGTCGGGGCCGGTGGGGGACCGGTCCCGGCGCCACAGCACCCTGGCCTCGGTCACCCCGGGCGGCAGCTGGAACGACAGCACGATCGACTCGCCGCGGTCGTCGGCGCGCAGGTCCCGAACGGGCTCGATGACCACGTGGCGCACCGCGCGGCCGACGACGGCCGTGTCGCCGTGCACCGTCACCGGCGTGTAGATCACCTCGCCGACCGGGGCGGACTCGATCGCCTGCCCGGTCCGGCTGGTGGCCACCAGCCGGACGGGCCCGGTGATGGCACCGAGCGCCACGTCGTCGCCCTCCACCCCGAGGCCGCCGAGGGGCAGCGGTCCGCTGCCGGGCAGCACGGGTGGCGTGGTGGCGGTGGTACCGGGCAGCGGCAGCGGCCCAGAGGCGGGGCCCGCCACGGCCCCGGCGGGCGGGACGGAGGTGGCGTAGATCCGCACCTCCCAACCGGGTGGCGGCGTCCAGCGCAGGCTGGTGCGGCCACCGGCGGTGACGGCGGCGAGGTCGCGCACCGGGCGGGGGCGGGCGGTCACCTCGATCTCGGCCTCGGCGCCCGGCGTGCGTGCCGGCCGGCCGTCCGCGTCGTGGTACTCGACGAACACGCGGTAGCGATAGGTCTCCCCGACGACGACGTCGGGATCGTGGAAGACACCCCCGCTGACCCGGGCGCGGCGCGGCGCGTGCCGCCCGGGATGCGCCGGCACGGGCGGAGCCGACGGCGTGCCCGCCGGCGGCGAACCCGGCCCGGCCGCGACCGCCGCCGGGACCGCGGGAGCCCCGGACGCGGCGGTCCCGGCGCAGGCCTGCCCGGTGGGAACCGCCCCGGGCGCCGGTACCCCCGGCGAGGCAGGCCCGGGCACGGGCACCCCGGACGGGGAGGCGAGGGCGGGGGAGGCCGCGGACGGGGTGACCATCCCCGGGGTCCCCGCCGCCGGGGTCGAGGGGCCGCCGGCGGGCGAGGGGCCGCCGGCGGGCGAGAGCGAGGGCGGTGGCGGGGCGGCGAGCGACGGCACGATGAGGGTGCGCTCGACCGTCACCACCGACAGCGTGCCGTCGAGGCGCCAGTCCAGCCGCACCCCGGCGGCCGTGCGCTCCGCGCGCAGCTCGGCGAGATCGCGGATGCACACCACCGGCGCGGTCACCACCGGCTCGGAGCGGCGGTCCCCGCAGATGGCGGTGACCTCGTGCCGCACCGGCGTCCAGGCGGGCGCGCCGGCGTCGTACAGCTCGGTGGACCGGGTGGTGCCGAGGCTGCGCCGGCCGAGCGTCCCGCCGCCGTTCTCGACCAGGACGATGCGCTCCACCCGGTAGGACACCGGGCCGCAGACCGACGGCGAGGGCCGCCAGCGCAGCTGCACGGAGCCGTCGCTGCCGGCGGCGGCGGTCAGTTCGCTCGGCGGCGGCAGCGGCAGCGCGGCGAGCGCCGCCAGTGCCTCCCGGTTGTCGGCGGCGCTGGCGAGCACCGCGGCGAGCGCCGCCTCCTGGGCGTCCCCGGGCAGCGCCCGGGCGGCCTCCACCCGGCGGCGGATCAGCGCCTGGGCGGCGATGAGCTCGGCCAGCACCTCGGCGGGGCCGCGGCCGTCCGGACCGGGCACGTCGGCGGCCTGGGCGGCCAGCCAGCGGGCGTCGTCGAGCGCGGCGTCGGCGCGGTTGGCCGCGCGGGCCTCGCCCAGCGCCCGCCAGCCGGCGTCGGCCGCGCCGAGGGCCGCCGACACCCGGGCGCCGAGTTCCTCGGCGGTGCCGGCGACGGGGCCGCCGACCGCGGCCAGCACCGGACCGGCGGCGCCGAGCAGCTCCCCGGCCTGGCGGGGATGCCCGCCCTCCAGCGCGCGGCGCACCGCGATGAGCGCCTCGGCGGCCTCGCGTGCCTGGCGCAGGCTGTGCCCGCAGTGCCGGCAGACGACGGCGGCGGCCTCGGTCATCGAGCCGCAGGACGGGCAGGTGGTGTAGAGGTCGGTGTCGCAGTAGCGGCAGTGCCGGGCGGCGCCGGCGACCTCGGGCCGCCCGCAGCCCGGGCAGACGACGTAGTCGACGACCCCGCCGACGTTCACCGCGGCGCCGAGTTCCCGGGCCACCCCGAGGATCACCGACTTGGCCTGGGCCGCGGTCAGCCCGCGACCGGTGGCCAGCGCCGCGCGCACCAGCCCCTCGAAGGCGACGGCGGTGAGCTCCCCGTCGAGCACGACGTGCTCCTCGACGGCGGGGCGCAGCTCGTCGGCCGCGTCGGCCATCAGGCCGACGGTGTAGGCGGCGGGGTCGCTCTCGATGAGCCGGGCGGAAACCATGGCGAGCAGGTCCGCGGTGACCGTCTTCTCGCGGTCGTGGGGGCGGCGGTTGTTCGCCGCCGCCACGGCCGCGTAGGCGGCATGCAGCCGCTGCGGCGAGGCGTCCGGGGTGAGGCCGAGGAAGGCCCACAGCGAGGCGCAGGCGACGCGGTCCCCGCCGCGCAGCGCGGACAGCTCACCGAGGCGCTCGGCGATCTGGCGGCGGACCTCGGTGGGCAGCGGCTCGACCCCGCCGCCGACGCCGTCGACGATGATCTGCTCGCGGCTGAGCCGGGCGTCGAACTCCTCGACGGTGACGCCGGCGGCGACGGCGAGGCGGCGCAACCCCTCCACCCGGGAGGCGGGGATGCCGCCGAAGCGCTCGCGGACGGTGGCGAGGTAGCCGTCGACCTTGGCGAGGCGCTCGGCGTCCCCGCTGCGGCGGGCGGCGAGCACCTGAGCGCGGACCCGCTCGCGGGAGTCCTCCTCGCGCAGCGGCTCCTCCCACTCGGCGCGCCGGCGCACCAGCTCGGTGGCGAGCGTCGCGTACTTGGCCGAGTTGCGCTCCCGCTGCAGGAAGGCGAGGACCCGGACCAGGTGCGCGCCGACCTCGGAGTCGGTGTGGCCCACCGTCGGATCGAGCCCGGCGATCAGAAAAGGATCGGTGGTGTCCACCGAGGAGCTCGCGCGCAGCGGCGCCAGCACCCGCTGGCGGTACCCGCTGCCATCGAACGCCGCGCTCAACGCTCCACCTTCGTCCCACCTGCTAACCGGACCGGCCGGTCTGCCCGCCCGGTCCTTGGCTGCCGACGCGGGCGGCGGGACGGCAGGTCAACCGCCCCACACCCGCAGGCCCACACCTGAGAGTACGAAGCGACGTCCCGCCACGGGCGCGGACGCCGCGGTCGCCCGGTCCGGCCGTTGCGGGCGGCGGTACCGGCATCGCCGTTCCCGCCGTTCCCGGTCATGACCGAGCATCCGGGCTGAACCTTATCGACTTCGCACCCGGCGCCCGTAAGCGCCCGTGGCGGTGAATAATTGCCGACTGATAACTGTTAATACTGTGCGAATTCCGGAATCCGCAATAAAAGCGCAGGTCCCGGGGACGTCCAGGTCAGTCCCGCTGCTTCAGCAGGCTCACCTTGGCCGATTCGGCGGCCCGCATCTGTTCGGACCCGACCCCCGCATGCACCTGAAGGACCAGCGGAGTGGCGGCACCCTCGTGTGCGGCGGTTACCCGGATGGTCTGGTCCGCGGCCATCGAGAAGGTGACCTCGACGGGCGTGCCGCGCTGGTGGCCCGGCGGAATTCCGGTGATGGCGCCGGCGACGATGACCTTGTTGTCGTCGATGGCGGTGGATTCCGTCGTGGTGCCCTGCTCGAAGAGCCTGATGTCCACCTCGGCCTGGTCGTCGGTGACCGTGTAGAAGGTGCGGGTCACCGAGATCGGCAGGGCGTCGTTCTGGTGCGCGAGAAAGGCCGCGACCGGCACTCCACGGTCCTCGGCGAAGATGCCGAACCCTCGTGATGTGACGTTCGTCACCTTGGTGCGGACGAGATCGACGACGGACGCGGTCGCGAGCCCGGCCTCGCCGGCGCTGGCCGCCGCCGCCTTCTCCACGTCCGCGGCGTCCGCGGCCGCGAGCTCCTGGTCGGGCCGCAGCGCGCCACTGGCCACCAGGTCGGAGTGCACCGCCCGCTCGAGCGCCTTCTTCTGCCCGTAGACGGCCGCGCCCTTGGCCACCGCGAGGTCCGGGTCGACCAGGCGGGAGGTGAGCCCGAACGACTCCTCCAGCCGGCGGGCGACCACCGGCGTCTTGCTCATTCCGCCGACCAGCAGGCACAGGTCGATCTTCTCGACGCCCTTCTCCCGGGCCCGCTCCAGCACCGAGCCGGTGAGTTCCAGCGTGCGCCGCAGCAGCGGCCCGGTGATCTCCTCGAACGTCGCCCGGGTGACCGGCACGCTGACCCGGTGCCCCTTGTGCACGACCAGGACGTCGACGCTGTCGCGCCCCGACAGGGCGAGCTTGGCGTCCTCCGCCGCGGTGAGCAGCTCCTGCTCGTCGTAGACGTCGTCGAGCGGGTCGCCGGCGTCCGGCTCCGCCTCGGTGAACTTCTGCGCCAGGTAGCGGACCAGCTCGTTGTCCCAGTCCGCGCCGCCGAGCTCGTGGTCGCCGTCGGTGGCGACCACGGTGATCGCGCCCTCGCTGAGCTTGATGACCGTCGTGTCGAACGTGCCGCCGCCGAGGTCGTAGACCAGCACGGTCGACTCCTCGGCGCCGTCCTGGCCGAAGCCGTAGGCGAAAGCGGCGGCCGTCGGCTCGTTGATGATGTCGACGACCTCGAGGCCGGCGAGCTCCCCGGCGAGCTTGGTCGCCTTGCGCTCCTCGTCGCCGAAGTACGCCGGGACGGTGATGACCACGTCGGTCACCGGGATCCCGGTCGCCCGCTCCGCGTCGGCGGCCAGCGCCTTGAGCACGAGGCTCGACACCGCCGCGGCGCTGTACTCGACGTCGTGCGCGACGAAGCGCCAGTCGGAGGTGCCCATGTGCCGCTTGACGAGCCGGGCGACGTCGTCGGGGCGGATCCGCGCCTGCCGCTTGGCCTGGGTCCCCACCACGAACGACGTCGTGGCGCCCTCGGCACCCCCGTCGAACAGGACCACCGACGGCGTCGTCGGCTGGGACTCGATGTTGCGGATCACGTCCGGCCGGCCGTACTCGTCGACCTGGGCGATACAGGAGTAGGTCGTGCCCAGGTCTATCCCGAACACCTTGGTACCCGCCACCGTAAGAACTCTCCCCTTCGCAAAGTGTCGTAGCGTTCGCCGCCACCCACCCGCTCAGCGGGCGCGGTAGACCTCGGTCTCCGCGGGCCGCACGACGGTCGTCTCCCCACGGACGAAGCCGGGGCGCACGGTGCGGGCGATCGTCCCGTCGCGGCTCGGATCGTCGGTGGGCACGCGACGCACCCCCAGGTGCCGCGCCGGGTCGAAGGTCCCGCCCGGGACCGCTGTGTACGGCCGGACGTCGACGGCGAAGTCGAGGACCTGCAGCAGCTGTTTGCGCAGGATGCCGGCGACGCTCTGTGGATCGTCAGCCCCCAGGCTACCCATCTGGTCGTGCAGTCTGATCAGCCCCCGTAGCAGCGGGGCCATCGCCTCGGTCAGCTCACCGGCGCGCAATCGGCTGTTCTCGGCGTGCAACCGGTCGACCAGCTCGGCGTCGTGATGGCGCAGCCGGATGAGCTCGTCGAGCCGACCCGCCAGCCGCTCCAGCGCCACCGCCTGGACCGCGCCGAGCGGACCGGCGATCCCGTCCTCGGCCGCGGAGAGCCCGAGCACCTCGTCGCCGTCGCCCTCGGGCCCGGCCGCCTGGCCGGGCTGGGGCGCGGCGTCCGCGGCCGGATCGTCGACGGCCGCCACCGCGGCGGGCGCCGGCTCCTCGCCGGCCAGGTCGTCGGCCGTCACGGGCCCGAGCCCGCCCGGACCGCCGGCACGAGCGGCCGGGAACGCCCGGTCCTGCTCGGTCGCGTCCGCCGTGAGCTCGTCGCCCGCGGCGAATCCGTCCTCCGCCGGCGCATAACCGCTCTCCGGCGCGAACCCACCACCAGCGCCGAAACCACCATCAGCGCCGAAACCACCATCCGGGCCGTAGCCGCCCTCCGGCGCATAACCGCCGTCCGGCGGGTACGCGTCGTCCGGCGGATGCCCGCCGCCCGCGACGAACCGGTCGTCCGGTGCGCCGGGATAGCCGTCGCCGGCACGGGACGGCTCGCCGTAGGACCGGTCCGGCCGCGGCGGGCCTGGGTAGGCCGTGTCGGCGTAGGGCGCATCGGCGTACGGCGTATCGGCGTAGGCCTCCGGCGCGCGCCCGGCGTCCGGTTGCGCGCTCTCGGCATGCCCGGCCTCGGCGGGCTCGGGCTCGGCGTAGCCGGACCCGGCGTATCGGCCCTGGCCGTACTGGGCCTGCGGATAGGCCGGCTCGCCGTACGCCGGCTCCGCGTAACGTGGCTCGGCGTAGCCGGTGCCGTACGTACCGCCGCCATACCCCGCGCTCCCCCGCGCCGGGTCCGCCGCCGGCTGGCGCGTCTGGTCGTCGAGCTCCTCGGGATCGTCCCGCCGCCCGGCGCCCGGCAGTGCGAAGGGCCGCGACGGCCCGCCGCGGGCGAGCGGCCCGCTCTGGTCCGCGTCCGCCCGGTACCGGGGGTCGCCCTCCGCGTTCGCCGTCATGGTGCCGTCCACATCCTCGCGATACCCCGCCGGGACGGATCCATCGTCACGGCCGTAGGCCTCCTCTGTGTACCCGCCGTCCCCGTAGCCCGCGACGGCGGGTACGGCCGGCTGGTCCTGCGCGCCCCAGCCCGGCCGGGCCCCGCCCCCCGTCGAGCCCGCGGGTGTGGACCACGACGTCGCCGTCCAGCCGCCCTGCCCGGCGCCCGGACCGAGCGACGGCAGCCGGCGGGCGTCGACCGCCCGGTCCGCGGCGCGCTCGCGCGGCACCGGATCCTCGCCGTCGCCACGGTCCGCGCCCTCGTGCGGGGCGGCGCGCCGGGCGGGATCGACGTGGACGCCCCCGGACGGCGGGTAGCCGTCCGCGAGCCCGCCGTCCTCGGCCGCGCCGCGACCGTCGCCGACGGCGGGCTGGGCCTGCTCGGCCAGGCCGCCGGGCGGCACGCCGAAGCCGCGCACCCCCACCGGCACCGGGTCGTCCCAGTCCGGGTCGGCCGGCCGGCGCTCACCCGGGCGGCCGGTGGCGCCGGCGTGGCCGGGCGGATACGGATCCGCGGCGCGGGGGCGGGACGCGCCGTCGTATCCGGGCGCGGGGGCGTCATCGCCCGCCCGTGCGGGACCGCGCCAGGCGGGGAAGCCGCCGGTACTCGTGCCGTCGCGGCGGGCGGCGGCGCGCTCGGCGCCGCCGCGGCCCGGCGATGCCCGTTCCAGGGCGGCCCGTTCCAGGGCCGCGCGTTCGAGGGCTCCCCCGGCCCGCGGGTCGGGGTCCACCGGCCCCAGCGGGTCGGCGCCGGCGTCACCCGGCGGCCCCGACCGCGCCGGACCCGCGGGAAACCAGCTGGTCCGCTCGTTGCGAGGCGCGGGGTCGCGGCGTGGCTGGAACATCGGATATCGATCCTCCTCGCCGCCGGGCGGCGGGACCGGGGGGGTCATCGCGAGGTACCGGCGTGTCTCACTTACGGCCGGCGGTCCAGTCCAGCCCCCATCCGTATGCCTTGTCCAGGTCCCGGTGGCCGCCGACGTAGCGCACCTCCCGGCTCACCGTGAAGTCGTTGCCGGTGTTCGTCAGCAGCGCGATCGCGCACATCCGCGCGCCGCCGGCCCGCTCGTCGAGGCGCACCTCGATCGGCGCGCCGGCCGCCGGGGTGAGGGTGACGACCGCGTCGGCCTGGTCGAACGACGCGACGCCCTCGTAGATGAAGGCGAACACGAGCAGCCGGCGGATCTGACCGATCTGGGCGAGGTTGACGTAGAGGTTCTCGCCGCCGGTGCTCGCGCCGGTGCGGTCGTCCGCGTCGAGGACGGCGTAGGGCGGGTTGTCGAACGAGCCGAACGCGTTGCCCAGCGCCTGCACCACCCCGGAGCGCCCGTTGGACAGCTCGAACAGGGCGGCGAGGTCGAGGTCGATGCCGCCGGAGGCCGCTCCGAGCACCCGCTTGAGGAAGCCGCCCTTCTGCTGCTGCCCCCCGCCGCCCGGGTTCTGGTTCCAGTTCAGGTTGACGTGCAGCCGGCCGCCGCCGCCCTGCTTGCTCAGCGACACGCTGGGCGCGGACTTGGTCAGCGTCACCTTGCTCAGGGAAACCGGCCCGCCGGGGCCCGCGGGCGCGGGGCCCTGGCCTGCCGGCGGCGTCGCCGGACGCTTCGTGTAGTCGATGCCCATGGTCCGCTCCCTCGCGGTTGCCGGGCCGCTTCTGCGGTCGCCGGATGTCTGGTCTGCGCTCAAGTGGGTGGATCAGTGATGGATGCGACCGCGCGGCGGCGCACCCGGCCGATCGACGCCCCCGTCGGCTGTGTCCGGATCCTGGCCCCCCGACAATGTCACATCCGTACTGGATCACTCCACCGCGGATGGATCACTCCAGACCAGGGCACTGCGGCCGCCGGTGGGCGGCCGCCGCGTCGTCACAGCGGGGCGCCGACCGCCTCGCGGGGCTGGCCGCGGCCGTCCTCGTCGCCGTCCGCGTCCGGCCCGTCCGGCTCGTCCGCCTGCCGCCGGCGGTGCCGGATGGACGACAGCAGCGACAGCCCGATGAAGGCCACACCGACGAGGCCGGTGACGACCTCCGGTACCTCCGTCTCGATCGAGATGGCCAGGATGATGGCCAGGGCTCCGATCGCGTAGTGGGCGCCGTGCTCCAGGTAGATGTACTCGGACAGGGTGCCCCGCCGGACGAGGTAGACGGTCAGCGACCGGATGTACATCGCGCCGATGCCGAGTCCCGCGGCGATGACGAAGATGTTCTGGGAGATCGCGAACGCCCCGACGACGCCGTCGAACGAGAACGACGCGTCGATGACCTCCAGGTAGAGGAACAGGAACGCCGCCGCCTTCCCGGTGGCGAGCACCAGCTTCGGCGGGCCCGAGCGGCCGGCCGGGGCGGCGGCGGTGCCGGCGCGCTCCACGGCCTCGGAGCTCCCGCCGACCTCGTCCTCGTCGTCGTCCTCGGCGCCGACGCCGCGGGACTCGAAGAACTCCCCGAGGCCGCGCACCGCCAGATAGGTCGCCAGGCCCGCGACGCCAGCGGTGAGCACCTGCTGGGTGTGGTCGCCGGAGAACGCCTCGCCCACGACGAGCAGCGCGATCAGGGCGACCACGATCGGGATGACCTCGAGCTGGCCGGCACGGCGCAGCGGCTCCTCCAGCCTCCGGATCCACTGCACCTCCCGCTCGGTGTCGAACAGGAAGTCCAGGAACAGCATGAACAGGAAGATCCCGCCGAAGGCCGCGATCGCGGGATGCGCGTCGTGCAGCTTCTCCCCGTAGGTGGCGCTGTCGTTGAGCGCCAGGTCGAAGACCTCGATCGGGCCGAGGTGCGCGGTCAGCGCGACGATCACGATCGGGAAGACCAGCCGCATACCGAACACGGCGATGAGCACGCCGAGCGTCAGGAAGAGCTTCTGCCAGAACGCGCTCATCCGGCGCAGGATCGTCGCGTTGATGACCGCGTTGTCGAAGGAGAGGCTGATCTCAAGGACCGCCAGGATGGCCACCAGGGCCGCGTCCCGGGGACCGCCGAGCACTCCCGCCGCGGCCACCCCCAGCGCGGTGATCGCCAGCGACCACCCGAAGATCCGCAACGCGTGCACGCCCATCAACACCTTCCCGGACCGATCACGAGACCCCGACCGTGCCGCGAGGGCGGATCCGCGGTCCGTCGGACCCCGCCTCATCGCCTGTAGCAGCCGGAGACCGCGTCGGTCCCGGAGCCGAGTGGCCCCGGGCGGCGGTCGACGGCATCGTAGCTGCTCATCCGGTATGAGCGACCTGACAATTGGGTTACACCGGATGGGCCCGCGCCTGTCCGCGCACCGCGCCCCACACCCTGCGAACGGGCGCCGGGGGCGCTGGATCGCCGGCGGTCGTCCCTACCGCGGCGCGAGGGCGCACCCGGGATCGCCCTCGCGCTCCCGGGCCCGCCGCGGCGAGCGGCGCGGATCGACCCCGGTCACAGGACCGGGACCGATCCGGGCGGGGCCGGGCGTCCCAGCCCGGCTCTCCCCCATCGTCGCCCGCCCCGGCGTCAGACGTTGACGCCGAAGTCCCGCGCGATCCCGGCGAGGCCGGAGGCGTAGCCCTGGCCGACGGCGCGGAACTTCCAGTCCGCGCCGTGCCGGTACACCTCACCGAAGACCATCGCGGTCTCGGTGGAGGCATCCTCGGTGAGGTCGTAGCGGGCGATCTCGGTGCCGCCGGTGCCGTTGACGACGCGGATGAAGGCGTTGCGGACCTGGCCGAAGTTCTGCTGGCGCGAGTCCGCGTCGTAGATGGAGACCGGGAAGACGATCTTGTCGACGTCCGTCGGCAGCGACGTGAGGTTCACCGTGATGGCCTCGTCGTCGCCCTCGCCCTCACCGGTGAGGTTGTCGCCCTGGTGCTGGATGGCGCCGTCCGGGCTCTTCAGGTTGTTGAAGAAGACGAAGTGCCCGTCCGAGACGACCTTGCCGTCCCCCCGGCACGCGATGGCGCTGGCGTCGAGGTCGAAGTCGGCGCCGGTCGTGCTGCGCACGTCCCAGCCGAGGCCGACCAGGATGCTGGTCAGGCCGGGCGCCTCCTTGGACAGCGACACGTTGCCGCCCTTGCTGAGGCTTACTCCCACGATGTCCTCCTGCTGTGCGTTCCGCTGTGGTTTTGCTGTCCGGCCGGCGCCGGGCGGTGTAGCCCGGCGCAGCGCCCGATGATCGCCGGGCGCCGCCGGACAGTGTCACCGGGCGCTGCGGCCCGAGTGCTGTGCCCCGGGGCCGCGGCCCCGAGCGCTGTGACGCTGTGTGTTGTAGACGCTGTGTAGTAATGGTGGTGTGCGTGGCCGGACCTGCGGCGTGCCGGCGGCGGGACCGCCGTCCGACGCGCGGGGCGGCCACGCTCCGGGCACAGCGCCGGCCTCGGGTGGTCCCCGGCGGCCGGGCGCCGGCAGCCTGCTGCCGGACGCGATCGCCACGGTGAGTGTCCACCCGCGGGCCACGCAGCGGAGTACGTGTGCACTGCGGGACGAACGAGTCGCGCCCGAGGTTCCCGCCGCCTCGCTCTCCGCTCCGCTCGCGCGCGCCCGCCGACGGGACGGGTATACCGGTCCGGGCGGCCACCCCGCCGTCTCCAACCCGACAGATGTCGGCACGAGTCCGCCGAAGCCGCACGGCCCGACGCCGGCCGGCCCGCGCGCCGACCGCGCCGACCGCGCCGAGGCCTGTGTCACATGGCCGAAACGTGCCCGGTACACGCGCTCGGCGGACACAAGTGTGACACCCACCACGAACACAACGGCAGCCGTCCGCCGGATCGGCGGCGAAGCGCGCGATCTGTCACCGGCCTGTCAGCGAACGTGCACGCCGGAGCGCACAACGGACGAGGTTCGGACGTTCGTGGGCTCCGCAACTGGGGAACATCGGCTTCAGCGCGAACCATCCGGGCGGGGCAGACAGACCCACCCCAACACCAACAATCACCCACGTGATGGTCGCGGGCAGTTCACGCAGAGGTGTCGCTATTCGCCACGTGCAGGGCGGACCATTGAGGTGTGGTTCGTCTGGATAAGGTCGCCATGATGATCGGACGTTCAGTAGGCCGGGTTGTCATCTCCGACGTGACCCCGGTCGTGTCGTGTGGCCAGTGGCCCACGCGCGCGGTCGTGGGCGAAAACTTCACCGTGTCCGCGACCGTCTTCCGGGAGGGTCACGATCTCATCGGCGCGAACGCCGTGCTGTCCGGGCCGGACGGCCGGGGCACGCCGTTCGTCCGGATGAGGTCGGCGGGACCGGGCACCGACCGCTACGAGGCGGAGATCACTGCGGGCGACACCGGCCTGTGGGGGTTCCGCGTCGAGGCATGGGCGGATCCGGTCGCCACCTGGCAGCACGGCATCGAGCTGAAGGTCGGCGCGGGCCAGACCGTCGACGAGCTCGCGGTCGACTTCGAGGACGGCGCGCGGCTGCTGCTGCGGGCGCTGCCGGGCGTGCCCGAGGGCCGCCGTGCGGAGATCGCCCGGGCCGTCGCCACGCTGCGCGACGACGGTATCGAGGATCCCGCCGCCCGCATCGTCGCCGCGCTCGACCCGCGCCTGACCAGTCTGCTCGCCGCGTTCCCACTGCGCGACCTGATCACCCGCTCGCCGCTCTACCGGATGTGGGTCGACCGGCCGCGGGCGCTGTTCGGCAGCTGGTACGAGATGTTCCCCCGCTCGGAGGGGGCCACGCTCGACCCACCCCGCTCGGGCACGTTCCTGACCGCGGCCGAGCGACTGCCCGCCATCGCCGACATGGGCTTCGACGTGGTCTACCTGCCGCCGATCCACCCGGTCGGCGAGATCAACCGCAAGGGCCCGAACAACACCCTCACCCCCGGTCCCGACGACCCCGGATCGCCGTGGGCGATCGGCAGCGAGCACGGCGGCCACGACGCGGTGCATCCGGACCTCGGCACGATCGACGACTTCGACCTGTTCGTCGCCCGCGCCCGTTCCCTGGGCATGGAGGTCGCGCTCGACCTCGCCCTGCAGTGCGCGCCGGACCACCCGTGGGCAAAGCGCCACCCGGAGTGGTTCGTCGTGCGCAGCGACGGCTCGATCGCCTACGCCGAGAACCCGCCGAAGAAGTACCAGGACATCTACCCGCTGAACTTCGACGCCGACCCGACCGGGCTCTACCAGGAGATCCTGCGCGTCGTCCGGCACTGGACCGCGCACGGTGTGCGCATCTTCCGCGTCGACAATCCGCACACGAAGCCGGTGGAGTTCTGGGAGTGGCTCATCGGCCAGGTGAAGGCGACCGAGCCGGACGTGCTTTTCCTCGCCGAGGCATTCACCCGGCCGGCGATGATGCACACGCTGGCCAGGGTCGGCTTCACCCAGTCATACACCTACTTCACGTGGCGCAATACGAAGTGGGAACTGGAGGAGTACGCCGGTGAACTGGTGGCCGCCGGCCACTACATGCGGCCCAACTTCTTCGTGAACACCCCGGACATCCTGCCGGGCTACCTGGTGGACGGCGGTGAGCCCGCCTTCCGTATCCGCGCGTTGCTCGCGGCGACGCTCTCGCCGACCTGGGGCGTCTACGCCGGGTACGAGCTGTACGAGCGCACCCCGGTGCGCCCGGGCAGCGAGGAGTACCTCGACTCGGAGAAGTACCAGTACCGGCCGCGGGACTGGGCCGGCGCCGAGCGGGCGGGCCGTTCCCTCGCGCCCTACCTGACCCGGCTCAACCAGATCCGCCGGGCCCACCCGGCGCTGCAGTGGCTGCGCAACCTGCACCTGCACCACGCCGACAGCGATCAGATCATGGTCTACTCCAAGCGGCTGGCGCCGGCGGACGTCGCGGGTGCCGGGAAGGCCCCGGGCGGGGCGGCGACGGCGCCGGTGGCCACCGCCGGTGGCGCGCGGGTCGGCGACGCGGTGCTCGTCATCGTCAACCTCGACCCGCACCAGGCCCACGAGACCACCGTCCGCCTCGACCTGCCCGCGCTCGGCCTGGACTGGTCCGACGCGCTGGAGGTCACCGACGAGATCACCGGCGCCACCTATCGCTGGGGTCAGGACAACTACGTCCGGCTCGACCCGGCAGTGGAGCCCGCACATGTCTTCACCGTGCGGGCGGTCTCGTGATGGAAGAGCCGCAACCACTGAGCGAACCCATCGGCGCCGACACACCCCGCCCGGGCCCCGCGGGCCCGGTCGGCGAGTCGGCGCGAGACCCGCACTGGTACAAGCGGGCCGTCTTCTACGAGGTGCTGATCCGGGGCTTCGCCGACTCCAACGGCGACGGCACCGGCGACATCCGCGGCCTGATCTCCAAGCTCGACTACCTGGAATGGCTCGGTGTCGACTGCCTCTGGCTGCTGCCGATCTACGCCTCCCCGCTGCGTGACGGCGGCTACGACATCAGCGACTACTTCCAGATCCTGCCGGAGTTCGGTGATCTGGGCGATTTCGTCAGCCTGGTCGACGAGGCGCACCGGCGCGGCATCCGGATCATCGCCGACCTGGTGATGAACCACACCTCGGACGAGCATCCCTGGTTCCAGGCGTCCCGCTCGGACCCGGCCGGGCCGTTCGGCGACTTCTACGTCTGGTCGGACACGGACGAGCGCTATCCCGACGCCCGGATCATCTTCGTCGACACGGAGAAGTCGAACTGGTCCTGGGACCCGGTGCGCGGCCAGTACTACTGGCACCGGTTCTTCTCCCACCAGCCCGACCTCAACTATGACAATCCCGACGTCCAGGAGGCGATGCTCGAGGTCCTGCGCTTCTGGCTGGACCTCGGGATCGACGGATTCCGCCTCGACGCGGTGCCCTACCTCTACGTCCGCGACAACACCAACGGCGAGAACCTGCCGGAGACGCACGACTACCTCAGGCGGGTCCGCAAGGAGGTCGACGCCAAGTACGCCGACCGGGTGCTGCTCGCCGAGGCCAACCAGTGGCCGTCCGATGTCGTCGAGTACTTCGGCAACGACGACGAGTGCCACATGGCGTTCCATTTCCCGCTGATGCCGCGCATCTTCATGGCGGTGCGGCGGGAGTCGCGCTACCCCATCTCGGAGATCCTGTCCCAGACCCCGCAGATCCCGCCGAACTGCCAGTGGGGCATCTTCCTGCGCAACCACGACGAGCTCACCCTGGAGATGGTGACCGACGAGGAGCGCGACTACATGTGGGCGGAGTACGCCAAGGACCCCCGCATGAAGGCGAACATCGGCATCCGCCGCCGCCTCGCGCCGCTGCTGGACAACAGCCGCGACCAGATGGAGCTGTTCACCGCGCTGCTGCTGTCGCTGCCGGGCTCGCCGGTGCTGTACTACGGCGACGAGATCGGCATGGGCGACAACATCTACCTCGGCGACCGGGACGGCGTGCGCACGCCGATGCAGTGGTCGCCCGACCGCAACGCGGGTTTCTCCACCGCCGACCCGGCCCGGCTCTACCTGCCACTGATCATGGATCCGGTGTACGGCTACCAGGCACTGAACGTCGAGGCCGGGCAGCGGATGCAGACGTCGTTCCTGGCCTGGACGAAGCGGATGATCGAGGTCCGCAAGCGCCACCCCGTCTTCGGTCTGGGCAGCTATGAGGAGCTCGGCGCCTCCAATCCGTCGGTCTTCGCCTTCGTGCGGGAATTCGGCGACGACCGGGTGCTGTGCGTCGCGAACCTGTCCCGCTTCGCCCAGCCGGTGGAGCTTGATCTGCGGCGTTTCGAGGGAATGGTGCCGGTGGAGCTGCTCGGCCGGGTGCACTTCCCGCCGATCGGCGAGCTGCCCTACCTGCTGACGCTGCCCGGTCACGGACATTACTGGTTCGCGTTGACCAGACCGGGGGAATTCACCCCCTAGCCCCATCCGACAGACGGGGGGAGAGTAGAAGTGGCGCTCATGGGCCGTCCACGGCCGGCTGGCCGGGGCACGGAGCCACCAGGCCGGTGCGTCGCCGCCGGAGCGGGGGTCGCGGCACAGGCCTGCCGGCGGAATCTCCCAGGTCGCCGCGGTGTGTGCATGCAGTACGACCGATGAAAGGTAACTTTCGGGTTATTCGACGTTAGGTAGACCATGATGATCGTCGAGCGCTGGCCTCGGGAGGTCGAGGATGGGTGACCATCACGCCGAACTTGCCGACCTGCTGACCGACTGGCTGCCCCGCCAGCGCTGGTTCGCGGGCAAGGGTCGCAGCGGTGGCCGGGTACGCATCCGCCGCGACGTGAGCCTCGGCGATCCGCTGCGCCTGCTGCTCGTCGACGTCGACTACGACCAGGGCCCGCCGGACCACTACCAGGTCCCCGTGGTCCTTCGCGGCGACGCCCCGCACGGCCATGACGGCTTCCTCATCGGCGAGTGCGCCGGCGGACTGGTCTACGACGGGCTGCACGACCCCGACGGCGCCGCCGCCCTGCTGCGCTTCCTCGTCCGGGCGACGCGCCGCGACGACCTCGTGGCCGAGATCCGCGACACCGGCGGGGCCGGGGCCGACGGGGCACACGGCGCGCCCACCGAGAGCCGTACGCCGCTCACCGACGACCTGCCCGCGCATGCGGTCGGCGCCGAGCAGTCCAACACGTCGATCGTCTACGGCGACGCGTACATCCTCAAGGTCTTCCGCCGACTGTGGCCCGGGACCAACCCCGATCTCGAGGTCACCCGGACGCTCGCCGACGTCGGCAGCGTGCACGTGGCCACCCCGGTGGCCTGGCTGTCGGCGGATGTCGAGGGCCACCGGACCACCCTCGGCTTCCTGCAGGAGTACCTACGCTCCGGCACCGAGGGCTGGCGCCTCGCCCTGGCCAGCGTGCGCGACCTCTACGCCGAGGCCGACCTGCACGCCGACGAGGTCGGCGGGGACTTCTCCGCGGAGTCCGAGCGCCTCGGCGCCGCCACCGCCGAGGTCCACGCGGACCTCGCCCGGGCGCTGCCGACCCGGCCCCCCACCACCGATGACCTGCGCGCCCTGGTGGCCTACCTGCACGGGCGTCTCGACGCCGCCGTCGAGGCCGTCCCGGCGCTGCGCGGGTACGAGGCCGCCGCGCGCAAGACGTACGACGAGCTCACCGGCGCCGCGCCGGCGCTCGTCCACCCCCGCCCCTTCCAGCGGCTGCACGGCGACCTGCATCTCGGCCAGGTCCTGCGGGTCGATTCCGGCTGGGTGCTGTTCGACTTCGAGGGTGAACCGGCGCGGCCGGTCGCCGACCGGGTGGGGCTGGAGTCCCCGCTGCGCGACGTCGCCGGCATGCTGCGCTCGTTCGACTACGCGGCCCGCGCGATGCTGCTCGACCGGGCGGACGAGCCGGCCCTCGTCTACCGGGCGCAGGAGTGGGCGCAGCGCAACCGAGACGCCTTCTGCCGTGGCTACGGCGCCGCCGCCGGCCGGGACCCCTATGCCGACGAGGCGATCCTGCGTGCCTTCGAACTCGACAAGGCGGTCTACGAGGTGCTTTACGAGACGCGGCACCGGCCGGGCTGGACCGTGATCCCCCTCGCCTCGGTGGAACGGCTCACCCAGGGCACGCCCCCCGCCGCGTAGGCGACCACCCGGACCCGGCGGCCGCCCGGCAAGGCCCACGACCACGACCATCCATACGCGCGTGAGCACTCCGGCGCGCACAGCGACCATCCGACGCGCAGCGAGAGGCAGGGGTGTCCCCGTGAACAACGGCGACGTCGACAACGACACGATGCGAACGGGACGCCGCGGCGGGCCCGCCGCGGGCCGGCCGGATCGCGCCCCCGCCGCCGCGGGGCGCGTGAGCGGCGCCGCGGTCCGCGACCGGGAGGGACGGGTCGCCCTGGCCGACCGCACCCCCGGCCATGGCGCGGACCACGCTCCGGACCACACCGCCGCTCACGCCCCCGAACGCACCGGCGGCACCGCGGCCGAGACCACCACCGCCACGCCTGCGGACACCACCGGCACGGCCACCGGCGCCGCGGCCGAGCGGGCCCCCGAGCGCCCGTCCGCCCGCGCCTGCCCACCGCCGGCGACCGATCTGCCCTCCGCCGACCTGGAGCGGCTCGTCGCCGGGACCCACCACGACCCGCACGCGCTGCTCGGCGCGCACCCGAGCGGCGACTGGACGATCGTGCGGGTGCTGCACCCGGACGCACGCGCGGTGACGGTGCTCGTCGGCGACGAGCGTTATCCCGCCGCCCGGCTGCACTCCGGCGGGGTGTTCGCCGCGGCGCTGCCCGGCCACCTGCCCGACTACCGCGTCGAGGTGACCTACCCGCACACCACGGCCGTCGTCGACGACCCGTACCGGCACCTGCCGACCGTCGGCGAGATCGACCGTCATCTGATCAGCGAGGGCCGCCACGAGGACCTGTGGAAGGTGCTCGGCGCGCACGTGCGGGACCTCGCCACGCCCGGCGGCGCCGTCATCACCGGGGTGAGCTTCGCCGTGTGGGCACCGTCCGCGCGGGGGGTGCGCCTGGTCGGCGACTTCGACTTCTGGGACGGCCGGGCGTTCCCGATGCGTTCGCTGGGCGGCTGCGGCGTGTGGGAGCTGTTCGTCCCGGGCGCCGGGGTCGGCCTGCGCTACAAGTACGAGATCCTCGGCTTCGACGGGGTCTGGCGGCAGAAGGCCGACCCGATGGCGTTTCGCACCGAGGTCCCGCCGGCCACCGCGAGCGTCGTGACCCGTTCGGACCACACCTGGGCGGACGGCGACTGGCTGGAGCGGCGCCGGCGGACCGCCTGGCACGCCGAGCCGGTGAGCGTCTACGAGGTCCACCTGGGCTCCTGGCGGCGCGGCCTGTCCTACCTCGAGCTCGCCACCCAGCTGACCGAGTACGTGCTGGACAACGGCTTCACCCACGTGGAGATGCTGCCCGTCGCCGAGCACCCGTTCGGCGGCTCCTGGGGCTACCAGGTGTCGGCCTACTACGCGCCGACTGCCCGCTTCGGCAGCCCGGACGAGTTCCGCCACCTCGTCGACACGCTGCACGGCGCCGGTATCGGCGTGATCGTCGACTGGGTGCCGGCGCACTTCCCCCGGGACTCCTGGGCGCTGGGCCGCTTCGACGGCACGCCGCTCTACGAGCACCCCGACCCGCGCCGCGGCGAGCAGCCCGACTGGGGGACGTACGTCTTCGACGTCGGCCGTCCCGAGGTGCGCAACTTCCTGGTCGCCAACGCGCTGTACTGGTTCGAGGAGTTCCACGTCGACGGGCTGCGGGTCGACGCCGTCGCGTCGATGCTCTACCTGGACTACTCCCGCCCGGACGGCGCCTGGCTGCCGAACGAGCACGGCGGCCGGGAGAACCTGGAGGCGGTGGCGTTCCTGCAGGAGACCAACGCGACCGTCTACCGCCGTTTCCCCGGCGCGATGATGATCGCGGAGGAGTCGACGGCCTGGCCCGGCGTCACCCGCCCGACCCATCTCGGCGGCCTCGGCTTCGGCTTCAAGTGGAACATGGGCTGGATGCACGACACGCTGGACTACACCTCCCACCAGCCGGTGCACCGCAGCTTCCATCACCACCAGATGACGTTCTCGATGGTCTACGCCTACTCGGAGAACTTCGTCCTGCCGTTCAGCCACGACGAGGTCGTCCACGGCAAGGGCTCGATGCTGCGCCGGATGCCCGGCGACCGCTGGGAGCAGCTGGCGGGCCTGCGGGCGCTCTACGCCTACATGTGGTCCCATCCGGGCAAGAAGCTGCTGTTCATGGGTAGCGAGTTCGCCCAGGACAACGAGTGGAACGAGGCCGCGTCGCTGGACTGGCCGCTGCTCGGCGAGCCGGGCCACCACGGGATCGCGCTGCTGGTGCGTGACCTCAACGAGCTGTACCGCTCGTCGCCGGCGCTGTACCGGCGCGACGTCGAACCGACCGGCTTCTCCTGGATCGACGCCAACGACACCGGCAACAACGTCTTCTCGTTCCTGCGCTGGTCCGGGGACGACGCCGCGGCGGACCACGGGGTTCTTGCCTGTGTCACGAACTTCGCCGGCGTCACCCACCACGACTACCGCGTCGGCCTGCCCTTCCCCGGCCGTTGGACCGAGGTGCTCAACACCGACGGCAGCCGGTATGGCGGCGGGAACGTCGGCAACTTCGGCGCGGTGCACGCCACCGACCAGCCACACCACGGGCTGCCCGCATCGGCCAGTGTGACACTGCCCACACTCGGCGCGATCTGGTTCCGCTACGAACCCGAGCCCGAGGCCGGGGCCTCCTGACGGGCCGCGCCGACCCCGGGGCCTGCTCGTCGCGACCGCCCCGCACTCGGGGTGCCGAGGGTCGGTGACGGTCCCGTCACGCGGTACCGTCGCTGGCCCTCGGCACCCCGCGCGGTCGGCCCCCGCGGCCGTCACGGGCGCGGGAACTCGGCGTGGGCGCGCGGCCGGCTCAGAACAGGGCGGCGGCCAGCGAGCGGCGGGCGGGCGGGACGGCCGGATCGGCGTCGCCCAGCGCCTGGAACAGGTCCACCAGGTGGGCGCGGGCCTTCTCCCGCTCCTCGCCGGACGTGCGGCGCACGACCGCGACGAGACCGGCCAGCGCCCCGGCCGTGTCCCCCTGCGCGATGCCGAGGTCGGCCGCGGCGATGGCGGCGTCGACGTCGGCCGGATCGGCCTCGAGCCGAGCCCGGATCTCCGCCGGGTCGTGGTCGCGCACCCGGCGCAGCAGCTCGGCGCGGGCGAGGCCGGTGACGGCCTCCGGATCCCCCGGCGCCTCGGCGAGGAGGACCCGATAGGACTCGATCGCCGTGTCGATGTCACCGCGGGCCAGCGCCGACTCGGCGGTCGCCAGGTGCGGGTCCCGCGCCTCGCCGCCCGCCGCGGCCGCGCCCGGCATCCCGCCGGTGGCCTCGTCGACGAGGGCGAGCAGCTGGTCGAGCCAGGACCGCACCTCCCGCTCGGGCACCGCACCGGTGAACTCGCCGATGATGCGCCCGCCCACGACGGCCTTGACCGCCGGGATGCCCTGCACGCCGGCGGCCTGCGCCAGCCCCGGGTTCGCGTCGACGTCGACCTTGGCGAGGATCCACCGGCCGCCGTCCGCCGCGGCCAGCTTCTCCAGCACCGGGCTGAGCTGCTTGCACGGGCCGCACCAGGACGCCCAGAAGTCGAGCACGACCGGCACCTGCATCGAGCGGCTGACCACGTCGGTCGCGAAGCTCGCCTCGGTGACGTCGATGACCACCGGGCCGCCGGGCGCGGCCCCGCCGGCGGCGGGCGCCTGGCCGGCGGGGGCGCCGGCGGCGGGCGGCGGGGACGGCGGGGCTGCGGGCTTGGGATCCAGCGGGACGGCGCCCGCCAGGCGCAGGCCGCTGAGACTGTCGGGCATGCGCGCGGAACGGCGCGGACCTCCGCCGCCGCGCGGCGGACCGGGTGGGACTGGTGGCCTTCGTTGCATGCCTCCATCGTGACATCCGCGCGCGGCGGCGGACGCCGGGGAGCACGACTTTTCCGGGCCCCGCAGTCGGCTCCGCGCGCCGCGAGCGGTCAGCCGGCGTCGAGCAGGCGGTCGATGCTCGCCACCTTGGCGTGCAGGGCGTCGGTGACGCCCGCGCGCAGATCGGCCTTGAGCACGAGGCTGACCCGGCCGGCGTGGGCGGCCACCGCCTCGGTCGCCCGGCGCACGACGTCCATCACCTCGTCCCACTCGCCCTCGACGGTGGTGAACATCGACGTCGTCTCGTGCGGCAGGCCGCTCGCCCGCACGACGCGGACGGCCTCGGCCACGAGTTCGGCGACACCCTCGCCGGCACCGATGGGCGTAACACTGAAGGCAACCAGCATGCCCTCAGACCTACCACGCCCGACCGCCCGCCACCAGGTGGTCAGACGGTGCGCCACGCGCCCGCTACCGGAACGAATCCGGTGGGTCGGTAAGCTGTCGACATGTCACCAGAAGTCGTGGGGCACACGCCGGCCGGGCGGTTGCGCAAACCCGGGACAACGGGCTCTGACGGCACGCCCTACCATTGCCCGCCGTGGGGTGGAAGAAAACGGATGACGAGGCGTAGGTGGGGCCACGCACGTTGCTGGACACGCTGACGGACCTGGCCGTGGTCGTCGGCGCGGACGGCCATGTCACCGACATGGGGGCTGCCGCGCGGGCGTTCCTGGGCGAGCGTGCCCCCGGCGTCGCGCGCCTGCGCGACCTTCTCGAGGTCGTCGACCCGACGCTGCGCGTCGCGCTCGGCGAGGCGGTCACGGCGGCGCTCGGCCAGGCCGACCAGTGGCGCGGCTCGGTGGGGCTGGTCAACGCCGCCGGGGTCACCGAGCCGCATCACGTCACGATCCGCCAGGACCCGGACGGCGGTCTGGTCGTCCTCGCCCGGGACACCACCGACCAGCGCGCCCGCGAGATCGCCGAGAGCGAATCCCGAGCCAAGGACGAGCTGATCGCCCGCCTCGGCCACGAGCTGCGCACGCCCCTCAACGCGATGCTCGGCTTCGCCCAGCTGCTCGAGCTCGAGCCGCTCACCCCCGACCTGCACGACGACGTCGAACGGATCATCACGGGCGGCCGGCACATGCAGGCGCTCATCGACGACGTGCTCGACCTCGCCCGGCTGCGCGCCGGCCGCGGTGACATCAACAAGGGCCCGGTCAACGTCCTGGACATCGTCAAGGGCGTGGTGGAGCTGGTGGAACCGCTGGCGGCGCAGCGCAGCATCCGCCGGGTGATCCATCCCGCGGAGCCGCTCGTCGCCGACGCCGACCGCCGCCGGCTCTGGCAGGTCCTGCTCAACCTGGTCGGCAACGCGCTGAAGTACGGCCGCGAGGGTGGGTCTGTGCGGGTCGGCATCGTGCCGATCACCGGTTCCCGCATCCGGATCGAGGTCGAGGATGACGGTGTGGGCCTGTCGCCGCGGGCGATCGACCGGCTGTTCCGGCCGTTCGAGCGCCTCGGTGCGGAACGCACCGGCATCGAGGGCAGCGGTCTGGGGCTCGCGCTGTCCCACGCCCTGGTGACCGCGATGGGCGGCGTGCTGACCGTCGCCAGCCGGCACGGCGTCGGCAGCGTGTTCGCGGTCGTGCTCGACGCCGTCGACATGCGCTTCGAGGACCCCGACGACGACGGTTTCGGCGACGACGGTTTCGGCGACAGCGGCTACAACGGCGGCTACGGCGGCGGCGACTACGGCTACAACGGCGGCTACGGGGCCGGCGGCTACGGCGGTCCGTCCTCCGGCTACGGCTCGGCGGCGGGCTACGACCTGGGCGGCATGGGCAGGTCCGCGGCGCCCGGCTCCGGCACGTCGAGCTACGGCGCCGCCCCGGCGCGCCGCGCCGAGGCGGTGGGCCTGCGGGTGGTGCACGTCAGCGGCGATCCCGCCGTGCGCTCGGCGGTGACGGACGCGCTCGCGCGGACCCTCGGCGCCGACACCGTCACCGTGCCGCGGGCCGCCCTCGCGCTGGACGCGGTGCGCCGCGCCCGCCCGACGTTCGTCCTGCTCGACCGGGATCTGCCCGACGCCACCGCCACCGAGCTGCTCGCCCAGCTCGCCGCCGATCCGACCGCCGGCGTCATCCCGGCACTGGTGCTCGCCGAGGATGCCGACCCGGGCGAGCGCGCCCGGCTGCGCCGCGCCGGCGCCGTCGACGTCCTCGACCTCCCGCTCGTCCCGGCGAGCCTGTCCGCCGCCGCGACCGCCCTCACCGCCGCCGTCACCGTTCCCCGCTGACCACCCGGTCCCCGCTGACCACCCGGTCCCTGCCGGCCACCCGGTCCCTGCCGGCCACCCGGCCCCCGCCGACCACCCGGTCAGATCCCGGCCGGCGCCGCGCGGTCAGACCGGGCCGGGCGCCTCGTCCAGCAGCTCGAAGTCGGCGAAGTCGAAGCCCGGCGCGACGACGCAGCCGACGAGGACATGTCGCTCGCCGTGCGGCGCGGCGGTCTGCCACTCGCCCGCCGGCACGACGAGCTGGGGCGTCTCGCCGGCGCCCACGTCCGGGCCGAGCGACCGCCTGGCGCCGGGCGCTGGCCGCTCCCCCCGCCCGCCGAGAGTCAGTTCCAGGGCGCCACCGCCCTGCCAGAGCCAGATCTCGGCCGAGGCCACCCGATGCCACCGGGAGACCTCTCCCGGACGCAGCAGGAAGAGAATGGATGTCGCCACGGGCCGCTGCCCGCCATGCGCCGCGACAAGGTCGGGGCTCGCCCACGTCCGCCGGTACCAGCCGCCCTCGGGATGGGGCTCGAGCCCGAGCCGGGCGATCAGCTCGTCCGGCGCGGCGGTCGGGTCGTCGAGGCGGCTCACGAGTGGTGGCGTGCCCGCATCCATCGGCGACAATCCGACGCACCACCCAACAGGGCCGAATCAGATGCCGACGGCAAACCCGACGGATGACCACGACCGGACCCGGCGAGTATCCGATCACGACGACCCATCCGGTACCCATGATCGCCGTAGCCGCGAAAAACCCCGGTCCCGCGGGACCGGGCTGACCAACCCACGCCGATCCGGCGGGACCGGACCCACTCACCCGCGGACCGCGGCTGCGCGGGTCGACGGGCAGCTCGGGCGGGGCCTACGGCGACACACACGAAGATCGCAACTCCGAGACGCGACCTAGCGCCCCGGAGACGCGGGCAGGATCGCCGCCAGCAGGTCGCGGGCGGCCGTCCAGGGATCGAGGGTGCCGGCCGCGCTGGCGGCGGCGAGAGCGGCCAGCACGGGGCCGTGCTCGGGGGCGTCGAGGCGCTCCCGGACGGACGCCAGGGCCAGGCCGCGGATCTCGTCCGCCGCCCGGGTGAGGCGGCGGCGCTCCAGCTCACCGCTCGCGGCCCGCGCGTCGTGATGCTCGGCGATCCGCTCGACGAGGGTCTCGATCCCCTCGCCGTGGGCGGCGGCGATCCGGACCACCGGGGTCCGGGGGACGCCGTCACGCATCCGCGTCATGGCCGCCAGGCTCGCGACGACGCCCTCGGCGCCCGGCCGGTCGGCCTTGTTGACCACGAACAGGTCGGCGACCTCCAGCAGACCCGCCTTGACGGCCTGCACGTCGTCGCCGGCGCCCGGCGCGAGCAGCACGCACGTGGTGTCGGCGAGGGCCGCGATGTCGACCTCCGCCTGGCCGACACCGACCGTCTCCACGATGATCACCTCGAAGCCGGCGGCGTCGAGGACGCGCAGCGCCTGGGTGGTGGCGGCGGCGAGGCCGCCGAGGGCGCCGCGGCTGGCCAGCGAGCGGACGAACACCCCCGGGTCGCCGGCGTGCTCGACCATCCGCACCCGGTCGCCGAGCAGCGCGCCGCCGGTCAGCGGCGACGACGGGTCGACCGCGAGTACCCCCACCCGCCGCCCGGCCGCCCGGTAGGCGCGCACAAGCGCCGAGGTGGTCGTCGACTTGCCCACGCCTGGCGCGCCGGTCAGCCCGACGATCCGGGCCCGGCCCGGATCGGCGCCGAGCGCCGCGCGGATCGCCGGCCAGCGGTCGGGGGCGTTCTCGACCAGCGACAGCAGCCGGGCGAGCGCCCTGCGTTCCCCTCGCACCGTGCCGTCGGCCAGCCGTTGCACCTCGACGTCCGCCCCGGCGGTGTCCGGCACGTCAGGGCCCACGCCGGCGGTGTCCGGGATCAGGCCGGGACGCGCAGCACCAGGGCGTCGCCCTGGCCGCCGCCGCCACACAGGCCCGCGGCGCCGATCCCGCCGCCGCGGCGGGAGAGCTCCTTGGCCAGGGTGAGCGCGATGCGGGCGCCGGACGCGCCGAGCGGGTGGCCGATGGCGATCGCCCCGCCGTTGACGTTCACGATGTCCTGGCTGATGCCCAGGTCACGCATCGACTGGATCGCCACCGCCGCGAACGCCTCGTTGATCTCGACGAGGTCGAGGTCGGCGGGGGTGAGGCCCTCCTTGGCGAGCGCGGCGAGGATCGCGTTCGACGGCTGGGAGTGCAGGGAGGTGTCGGGGCCCGCGACGAAGCCGTGATGGCCGACCTCGGCGAGGATCGGCAGGCCGAGCTCCTCCGCCTTCGCCCGGCTCGCCACCACGACCGCGGCCGCGCCGTCGGAGATCTGCGACGCGGAGCCTGCGGTGATCGTGCCGTCCGCGCCGAAGGCGGGGCGAAGCCGGGCGAGACCCTCGGCGGTCGTGTCGGCGCGCACGCCCTCGTCCTGGCTCACGACGAGCGGCTCGCCGCGCCGCTGCGGGATCGTCACCGGCACGATCTCGTCGTCGAACAGGCCGTTCTTGGCGGCCGCGGCGGCCCGCTGGTGCGAGCGGGCGGCGACCTCGTCCTGTTCGGCGCGGGTGATGTCCAGCGAGCTGACGTACCGCTCGGTGCTCGCCCCCATGGAGATCTGGTCGAACGCGCAGTGCAGGGCGTCCTGATCGATGGAGTCGACCGCCTCGCTGTTGCCGTACTTGACCCCGGCGCGCATCGCGCGCAGCAGGTGCGGCGCCCCGGTCATCGACTCCATTCCGCCGGCGACCACGAGGTCGAACTCACCGCTGGCGATGTAGGTGTCGGCCAGCGCGATCGCGTCGAGCCCGGACAGGCAGACCTTGTTGACCGTGATGGCGGGGACGTTCATCGGGATGCCCGCGGCGACCGCGGCCTGGCGGGCGGTGATCGGACCGGTCCCGGCCTGGATCACATGCCCCATGATCACATACTGGATCTGGTCACCGGTCAGGCCCGAACGCTCGAGGGCACCCTTGATCGCGATACCACCGAGATCGGTCGCGCTGAAGCTCCGCAGCGCGCCGGACAGCTTCCCGATGGGCGTCCGCGCACCGGCCACGATCACGGAACCCGGCATGACTGCCTCCTCTTTCTGACCCCACGCGCTTCTGACCCACACCCGCGGCCCGCCTGGCGCGGGAACACCACGATAACGTGATCTTGTCGCTGGCGCCTCGGGATGAATCCCGAGGACGACTCCTCAGGACAGGGTGCCGCAGGCGACCGTGAAGGGCGACGAGTCGGAGGGGATCCGCGCCGTGCTGGACGCCGTGCCCTGGGCGGTCAGGCCGTCCGGGGTGAACGCGAGCGTGGTGGTCGCGACGCTGAACTGGCTGCCGTCGGTGGAGGTCCCGACGTTGATCTGCAGGGTGTGGTCGGGCCCGCAGCGGAAGCCGTAGGCCGTGTCGTTGCGCACGCCCGCCGTCAGGGTGAGCCCGGAGGGCAGGGCGGGCGCGGTGAGGGTGTCCAGGCTGGTGTAGCGCAGCAGGGCGTAGCTCTTCAGGCCGTTCGCCACCCCGGTCTGGACCAGCAGCTCACCGAAGCCGTCGGCGTCGATGTCGACGACCGCGCTGTTGAGCGGTGTGGTGAGGCCGCTGAGCGGGACGCGGGCGACCTGGCTGTCCCGGGAGAACTGAACCTGCAGGGTGGTGCCGTCCGCCGCGACGGTGTCGGGGCGCCCGTCACCGTCGATGTCGTTGACGCCCGCGGGCTTCGCCACCGGGGTGGGCAGCTGCGGGCTGCCGACGCCGGTGGACGCCGACGCGGGCGACGACGGGGTCGCCGTGCTCGCCGGTGGCGTGACCGGCGGGGTCGTCGTCCGGGTCCGCGGCGGGGTGGGCGTCGCCGCCGTGCCGCCGCCCTGGCCCGTGCCGTGCCCGCCGCCGGTGCCGGGGCGGCCCGACCCGCCGCTCGACGGGACGGTGCCCGCCTGGGTCGGCGCGGTGTAGTTCGTCGGCATCACCGGCGGCGCGGCGGGCTCGACGGTCTGGTTGTTCGGGCTCGGCCGGATCGCGACCACGGCCAGCGCGATGAGCGCGGCCATCACCATCCCGCCGAGGGTGAACACGGGCAGCCGCAGCCGCCGGCGGCGCTCGATGCCCGCCCGGATCTGCCGGTAGGCGTCCGGGGAGGGCCGGACGGGCTCGACCGCCTCCGTCAGCAGGCGAGTGAGCTCGTCCGGTTCCAGCGCGCTCACCGCAGGCCCTCCAGCTTGCCGCTCAAGGCGGACAGGCCCCGTGAGGTGTAGGCCTTCACCGAGCCGACGCTGCAGCCCATCACCGCCGCCGCGTCCGCCTCGGACATGTCGGCGTAGTAGCGCAGGACGACCGCCTCCCGCTGGCGCCGCGGCAACTCGCGCAGTGCCTGGATGACGGCGGCCCGTTCGACCAGAGAGTAGGCCCCCTCCTCCGCGCTCGCGGCATCGGGCATCGGCTTGGGGGCGTGCTTGAGAGCGACGAGTCGACGACGCAGCGTGGAACGTGCGAGATTGACGACGGTCTGCCGAAGGTAGGCCAGGGCCTTGTCCCGGTCCTGCAGGCGCCCCCAGGCGCCGTGAACCCGGATGTAGGCGTCCTGGACGACCTCCTCACACAGCCCGATGTCATCCAGCAGCAGCGCGGCCAGACGCACCAGTGACCGGTAGTGCTCGGAGTACAACGCGGTCAGGGCGGCGTCCGCGTCCCGCGCGACGTCGCTACGGGCGGCGTCGCTCCGCGCAGGCACGGGCCGCCACCCCTCCACGACTGTCATGGGCGCGGTCACACGACGTTAGACGCGGACCTGCCCCTCGAAGTTGTCCCGAACGTTCTATCGCGTCACGCACGAAACAGACAGCCCCCACATCCCGCGACCCCATTGCCCTACCCATCAGTAACATCCGCCGCCCGCCCACCGTCCTCGACCACCCACCGCCGGAGGCCGATCGTGAAGGACATCCTCACTGCGATCCTCGCCCAGCACCCGCCCTCGGACGCCCGGCGGGCACTGTTCGCCGGGCTGCCGGTCCCGGCCTCCTACCGCGGCGTGGTGGTGCGCCACGACGAGGTCGGGATGTTCGACGGGCTGCCCACACGGGAGAAGGACCCGCGCCGGTCGCTGCACGTCGACGAGGTGCCCACGCCCGAACTCGGCCCCGGGGAGGCCCTCGTGGCGGTCATGGCCTCCTCCGTGAACTACAACACGGTGTGGACGTCGATCTTCGAGCCGGTGCCGACCTTCACGTTCCTGTCCCGCTACGGCCGGACGTCCCCGCTTGCCGCCCGCCATGACCAGCATTACCACGTGGTGGGGTCCGATCTGGCCGGAGTCGTGCTGCGGACAGGGCCGGGCGTGCATGTCTGGTCTCCCGGGGACGAGGTGGTGGCGCACTGCCTGTCGGTCGAGCTCGAGCGCGCCGAAGGTCACAACGACACGATGCTCGATCCGGAGCAACGGATCTGGGGTTTCGAGACGAACTTCGGTGGCCTGGCCGAACTCGCCCTGGTCAAGGCCAACCAGCTCATGCCGAAACCCGCGCACCTGAGCTGGGAGGAGGCCGCCGCCCCGGGCCTGGTCAACTCGACCGCCTACCGCCAGCTGGTGTCCACCAACGGCGCGGCGATGAAGCAGGGCGACGTCGTGCTCGTCTGGGGCGCCTCCGGCGGGCTCGGTTCCTACGCGACCCAGCTCGCGCTGCGCGGCGGGGCGATCCCGGTCTGTGTGGTGTCCTCGGCGCGCAAGGCGGACGTCTGCCGCTCGCTCGGCGCCGAGCTGATCATCGACCGGACGGCCGAGGACTATCGCTTCTGGCAGGACGAGCGCACCCAGGATCCCAAGGAATGGCAGCGATTCGGCCGACGTATCCGCGAACTCACCGGCGGGGACGATCCGGACATCGTCTTCGAGCACCCCGGCCGGGAGACCTTCGGCGCCTCGATCTACGTCGCCCGCCGCGGCGGAACGATCGTCACCTGCGCGTCAACGAGCGGATTCCAGCACGAGTACGACAATCGTTACCTCTGGATGAACCTCAAGCGGATCGTCGGGTCCCACTTCGCGAACTACCGGGAAGCCTGGGAGGCCAATCGGCTCATCGCCCGCGGGATGATCCATCCCACCCTGTCCCGGGTGTACCCCCTCGCCGAGACGGGCCAGGCAGCGTTCGATGTGCACCGCAACACACACCAGGGGAAGGTCGGCGTGCTCTGCCTCGCCCCGACCGAGGGACTGGGTATCCGCGACGAGGAGCTGCGCTCTCGCCACCTGAGGGCAATCAACCGGTTCCGTGGCGTGTAGTCTCGGAAATCGGGACGGGCCCAATCACCGGCTGGCGGCACGTTCCCATTGACGGTCTGAGATGCTCAGGCCCTATGACCGAACACACGGATCTCATCCCGATGGCCGGCGAGTCGGACGGGCCCCCCGCCTTTGATCTGGTGCGCCGTGGCTACGACCCCAATCAGGTCACCCATCATGTGAACTGGCTCGTCGAGCAGCTCCGCGAGGCCGAGGCCCACCGCGCGGCGGCGGAGGCCGCGGCGTCGGAGGCGGCGAGCGAAGCGGCCCGCGTCCGCGACGACCTGGCCGCCAACCGCCCCGCCTGGGAGGAGTTCGGCGGCCGGGTCACCCAGATCCTCCAGCTCGCCGAGGAGGAGGCCGCGACCGTCCGCGCCGAGCGGACCCGCGAGGCCGAGGCGCAGCTCGAGGAGGCCCGTCGGATCGTCACCGAGGCCGAGGCGGCCCGGGAGAAGACCCTGCGGGACGCCGACGAGCAGGCCGCCTCGATCGTCTCCACGGCACGCGGCGAGGCCGAGCGGATCGTCGAGCTCGCCCGCTCCACCGCGCAGACGACCGAGGACGAGTCCAAGCGTCGCCTCGCCGACCTGGAACGCCAGCGCGAGCAGGTCACTACCCAGCTCGCCGCGCTGCGCGACCAGGTGACGACCCAGCTCGGCGCCCTGCGCGACAAGCTCACCGCGGCGAGCGCCTCCATCGCGTCGATCGAGGCGGCGCCGATCGAGGAGCGCAAGGCGATCGGTGGGGAGACGGCCGCGCTGCCGGCGCCCGCCAGCGCCAGCGTACGAGGGGCCTGACGGCGGCCGCGGGCGCGCGCTCGCGGTGCGACCGCCCAGTCCGCGTCAGCCTGCTCAGTCCGCGTCAGCCTGCTCAGTCCGTTCAGACAGCTCAGTCCGCGTACGGAGGGAGACGGGCCGCCCGGCATCGCCGTTCCCAGCACGGCCGGTGCCAGTGCCGGCGGTCCGCGACCTCGTCCGGCGGCCACACGACCAGATGGGGGGTGCCCGGGTTGATCTCGTGGTCACACCCGGGACACCGGTAGACCTTCACCGCCGCCGCCCCGCTGAGCGGGCGGACGGTCCACTCGCCGTCCCGCAGCCGCACCACCGCGTCGGGCAGTAACCAGCCCGCCAGCCCCCCGCCCCGCTCGCCGTCGGGGCCGCGCCCGCCGCCTGCCTGGCGCCCGCGGCCACCCCGCCCGCCTCGCTGGCCATGACCGCCCCGCTGGCCATGACCGCCCTGGTGCCGGTCGGATCGCCGCCGCGCCCGGCGTGTCACCTGCCGCGCGCGGATCTGCCACCGGACTCGCCGGCGCGCCCGCGGCGCCCCGTCCGGCGGCCCTCGTCCTGCCCGCCGGGATCGTCCGGCACGGCCACCCACTCGGCCCGCCCGACCACCTCGCCGTCGACCACCCGACGCGGGTCGCCGGCCGCGGCCGACCCCGCCCGGGGCCCGCGCCGCCCACCGGCGCCGCCCGTGCCCCCCGTGGCGCCGCGCACCCGGTCGATGCCGGCGGCGACCAGCGACCGGGCGAGCTTCGCCCGCCGGACCGCGCCGGCCGGGCTGGCCAGCGCGGACGACGCGCCGATGAGCACCTGGAAACCGCGCTCGCTGCCACGCCAGTGCTCGCGCAGGATCGGCTCGCCGGCGCCGACGACCAGCCGGCGGAAGGCGAACGCGACGATGGCGACGTCGTCGAGCTGGCCGATGACGGGGATCACGTTGGTGATCCGGTTCCTGGGCGACACCAGGTAGGCCAAGGCCGCGGCGGCCTCCATCTTCGCCGACTGCGGCACCCGCGGGTCGGCGATCACCCGGCGCAGCATCAGCACCAGGTCCGGGAGGAACATCGTGACCTCACGACCGAAGGAGCGCAGCGCCTCCCTGTCCAGCGTGACCACCGTCGTCGTACCTCCTCATGCGCGAGTCGCGCGAGCCAGGAGGAAGATCCCCGCGCGGACGCGGACGACCCAGGACTTCCCGCCGATCACCGTCATCCTAGTGCCGCCCGGGACGGACGGCGCCGCGCCACCCCTGGCCGCGGTGCCGCCCGGCGGGGCCCGGATGCTCAGCGCCCGGCGTGCTCGCGGAAGCCGCGGCCGGTCTTGCGGCCGAGGAACCCGGCCCGGACCAGCTGTTCCAGCAGGCCGGCGGGGGCATAGCCGGGCTCGTGGAACTGCCGGTGCAGCGAGCGGGTGATCGCCAGCGTGACGTCGAGGCCGACCACGTCGGCGAGCGCGAACGGGCCCATCGGGTGGCCGCAGCCGACCGTCATCGCGGTGTCGATGTCGTCGATCGTCGCGTAGTTCGACTCGAGCATCCGCACCGCGTCGTTCAGGTAGGGGAACAGCAGCGCGTTGACGATGAACCCGGCCCGGTCGGCGCAGCGCACCGGCTGGCGCCCGGCGGCACGGGCGAGCGCCTCCACCGTCGCCGTCACGTCCTCGCCGGTGAGCACGGTCGGCACCACCTCGACGAGGCGCATCACCGGTGCCGGGTTGAACCAGTGCATGCCGATGACGTCGCTCGGGCGGCTGGTCGCCGTCGCGCACTCGATGACCGGCAGGGACGACGTCGTGGTCGCGAGGACCGCGCCGGGCCGGGCCACCTTGTCGAGGTCGGTGAACAGCTCCCGTTTGACCGCCAGATCCTCGACGACGGCCTCCAGCACGAGGTCGCAGCCACCGAGCTCACCCAGGTCCGTGGTGGCGCGCAGCCGGCCCATCGCGGCCTCACGGTCGGACTGTGACAGCCGCCCCTTGTCCACCGCCGCGGCCAGGGCGGCGTCGACCCGGCCGCGCACGGCGTCGGCGGCCTGCGGGCGGCGGGCCCGCACGATCACCTCCAGGCCGGCGCGAGCCAGCACCTGCGCGATCCCGAGGGCCATCGTCCCACTGCCCACCACCCCCACCGTGCGCACCGGCCGCGCCGTCCGCGAGTCCAGGCCACTGTGAGGGACGTCGCCGGTCGCCGCCTGGGACTGCCCGTCGAGCGGGCGCAGCACCTCGCCGGAGTCGGCGCCCGCGTAGGTGTAGAAGCCGCGGCCGGTCTTGCGGCCCAGCAGGCCCGCGGCGACCAGATGGCCGAGCAGCGGCGCGGGCGCGTGCAGGTGATCGCCGGTCTGCTCGTGCATCGACGCGAGGACGGCGTACGCGGCATCGAGCCCGATGAGGTCGAGCAGGGCGAGCGGCCCCATCGGATGCCCACAGCCCAGCCGCATCGCGGCGTCGACGTCGTCGCGGGTGGCGAAGTGGGACTCGACCATCCGCACCGCGTTGTTGAGGTAGCCGAACAGCAGCGCGTTGACGATGAACCCGGCCCGGTCGGCCGCGATCACCGGAGTCTTGCCCGCCGCGAGCGCCAGCGCCTCGACCGCCGCCACCGCGTCGTCGTCCGACACGACGGTCCGCACGATCTCGACCAGCCGCATCCTCGGCGCCGGGTTGAACCAGTGCATGCCGAGCACCCGCGCCGAGCGGCCGGTGCCCGCGGCGAGCTCGGTGACCGACAGCGAGCTGGTGTTCGTCGCGAACACGGTGCTCGGCGGACAGATGGCGTCAAGTCGCGCCAGCAGCGCGGCCTTGGCCTCCCGGTCCTCGTCGATCGCCTCGATCACCACGCCGCAGCCGGCGACGGCGGCGGGATCGGCGCCGAGCTCCAGGCGCGCCAGCAGGTCCCGCGGGCCGGACGGGTCGAGGTGACCCCGCCGCACCGCCCGCTCCAGCGAGCGCCCGATCCGCGCGCGAGCCCGGCCGACGGCGTCGGCGTCGCGTTCGACACCAGCCACCGCAAGCCCGCTGCGCAGCAGCGCCTCGGCGATGCCGGTGCCCATCGTGCCCAGGCCCACGACGCCGACCGGCCCACCCGCCGAGCCGGACGCCGGCGACGGCGACGTGCTCGCCGACGTGCTCGGGGACCGCCCGTTCGGGGACCGCCCGTTCGGGGCGTGCGCGTTCGGGGGCTGTGGAGTCGGGGACAGCTGTGCCATGCCGGGCTCCTGACATCGATGCCGCCCGCCGCCGGCCCGCCCACGCAATGCCCGGGAATATCAACCCCGGGAATGCGGACCGCCCGCGGGCGAACCGCGGTCCGCCGATTCTCCCAGCCTTTCCGCAGGTCGGCCCAACATCACCCCGGCGGGTGCGAGGGCCCATCGCGCGGTTCCGGCCGCGCCGCCAGTTCGCCAAAGAGTCACACCGGCTATCCGGAAAAACGGGCCGCATACAGAGGGAAACGCCCGCCGAACAGCGGCGTGCGGCACTCGGCGGCGTGCGGCGCTCGGAGAAGGGGCCTCAGAAGAGGGTCGGGATGGACGGCTCCAGCCCACGCAGCTCGTCGTAGTCGACGACGGCGCAGCCCAGCCCGCGGTCGGCGGCCAGCAGCCGCGCCTGCGGGGTGATGGACTGCGCGGCGAGGATCCCCCGCACCGGGTGGGGCAGCGCCGGGTCCGCGTCGAGCCGGACGAGGTAGCGGGTGAGCTGCTCGACGCCGTCGATCTCGCCCTTACGCTTGATCTCGACGGCGACCGTCGAGCCGTCGCTGTCCCGGCAGAGCAGGTCGACGGGGCCGATCCCGGTCTCGTACTCGCGGCGGACGAGGGTGAGCCCCGGCGCGATCGCGTCCGGCCGGTCGGCGAGCAGGACCTGCAGGTGCGCCTCGACGCCGTCCTTGCGCAGCCCCGGGTCGACGCCCAGCTCGTGCGTCGAGTCGTGCAGCACCTCTTCGAGGGTGATGACGAGCTGCTCGGCGGCCTTGTTGGTGACCCGCCAGACGCCCGGCTCCTCGGCGATGGCGCACGGCGGGCTCATCCAGTTCAGCGGCTTGTACGCCCGGCCATCGGCGTGGATCGACACCGATCCGTCTGCCTTGACGAGCACCAGCCGGACCGCGCTCGGCAGATGGGCGGTCAGCCGCCCGACATAGTCGACGCTGCACCGAGCGATCACGAGCCGCATGCGGTCACGGTATCGCGGCCGACTCGCCCCGTTCCGCGCGGGCATCGCCCCCCTGGACGCGACACACCGCCCGGTGGATCGTCATCGGCCCGCGGTGCTGTCCCGGTCCGCGGGGTGGCCGCCCTCGCGCGGCCCCGAGCGGCGCAGGGCCAGACCGGGCAGCACCCCCCAGACGACGACGAACGTCGCCGCCGTCCCACTCGCGATCAGGACGGTCGTCAGCACCCCCGTCAGCACGCTGACCACGAGCAGGACGACACCGATGATCGCGAGCCCGAGCACCGCGAGGCCGCCCAGGGCCAGCGCGTTCGCCGTGCGCACCAGTTCCGCCCGGGCGTGATGGCGAAAGACGATCCGGTGGAAGGCCACCGGGCCGATCAGCAGCGCCGACGCGAGCGCCGTCAGCAGCAGCACACCGATGAAGATCGCCCGCTGGTACGGCTCCACCACCCCGAACCGCGCCGAGAACGGCAGCGTCAGCAGGAAACCGAACAGGATCTGCACACCGGTCTGCGCGACCCGGATCTCCTGGAGCAGCTCCGCCCAGTTGCGGGTCAGCCGCTGGTAGGGCGTCTCCGCCTCCCGACCGTCAGGACCGTCGGCATCGTCGGTATCGTCGCGCGTCAACCCTGGGCCCCGCCCCGCAACGGCCCGCGCGTGGACAGGACGAGGTCGTCGAGCAGCGCGCGTCGCCCCGCGTACCGGACGGCCAGCCGCTGCGCCTGGTCGGCCGGCAGCCGGGCGAGCCGTCCGGGATCGGAGTTGTCCTGGATGTCCGCCCGCTTGACGACCACGGCCAGCGGGTCGGCGGCGACCCGGGCCAGGTAGTCGCGGGTCGACTCGCCCGGACGGTGGGACAGCGCGTCGACCGCGGTCACGACGTCCGGGGGATAGCCGGCGGCGGCCAGGTCCGCGAGCGTGGTCTCGCTGTCCTCGACCACGTCGTGCAGGATGGCCGCGGCCTGGGCGGCGTACGCGTCGACGCCGGCGGGACCGGCGGTGTGCGCGACCGCCGCCATCACGCGGAGCGGATGCCCGATGTACTCCTCGCCGACCTTGTCCATCTGGCCGGCGTGGATCCTCGTGGCGAGGGCGATCGTGTCGTCCAGGGACGGCACGGGGTCGCGCCGCGCGGCGGCGTCGGCGTCAGCGGGGATCGAGGCCATACGTCGACCGTACGACCCCCAGGATGTCCAGGATGATCGCGTCCAGCTCGTAGTCCCGCGGGGTGTAGACGCCGGCGACGCCCAGCTCGGTCAACCGCCGCGCGTCGGCCGGCGGGATGATGCCGCCGACGACCACCGGCACATCGCCCGCCCCGGCGGCCCGCAGGCCGTCGAGCACCTGCGGCACCAGGTCGAGATGCGCGCCGGAGAGCACCGACAGGCCCACGACGTGCGCGTCCTCCTCCACCGCGGCGGCCACGATCTGCGCCGGGGTCAGCCGGATGCCCTGGTAGACGACCTCGAAGCCGGCGTCGCGGGCCCGCACGGCGATCTGCTCCGCGCCGTTGGAATGCCCGTCGAGGCCGGGCTTGCCGACGAGCAGCTTCACCGGCCGGCCCAGCTCTGCCCGCGTGCGGACGACCAGCGCCCGCAGCCGCGCCGCCCGGCCACCGGCGCTGCCGGCGTCGCTCCCGGATCCCGCGCCGTCGCCGGAGACGACCGCGCCGGCCACGCCGGTGGGGGCGCGATACTCGCCGAAGACCTCGCGCAACGTGTCCGACCACTCGCCGGTCGTCACCCCGACCCGGGCGCAGGCCAGCGTCGCCGGGACCAGGTTCGCCGCCGTGCCGGCGGCCGTGCGCAGCCCGAGCAGCGCCTCGCGGACGGCGACCGGGTCCCGCCCGGCCCGCCAGGCGGCCAGCGCCTCACGGGCCGCCCCCTCGGCCGCGGGGTCCACCGCCTGGATCGCCGCGCCCGGCTCGGCGAGCAGCGGGTTCGGTTCGGTCTCGGTGTAGCGGTTCACGCCGACGACCACGTCCTCGCCGGTCTCGATCCGCGACCGCCGCCGGGCCTGGGACGACACCAACGCCGACTTGAGGTAGCCGGTCTCGACCGCGGCCACCGCCCCGCCCATCGCCTGCACCCGGTCGATCTCCTCGCGGGCCTCGGCCACCAGCTCGTCCACCCGCCGCTCGACGACCCGCGACCCGGCGAACAGGTCGTCGTACTCCAGCAGGTCCGTCTCGTCGGCAAGGATCTGCTGGACGCGCAGCGACCACTGCTGGTCCCAGGGGCGCGGCAGGCCCAGCGCCTCGTTCCAGGCCGGCAGCTGCAACGCCCGGCAGCGCGCGTCCTTCGACAGGGTGACGCCGAGGGACTCCAGCACGATCCGGATGATGTTGTTCTCCGGCTGGGCCTCGGTCAGGCCGAGCGAGTTGACCTGCACGCCGTAGCGGAAGCGGCGGGCGGCGGGATCCGTCACCCCGTACCGGGTGCGCAGCAGGTCGTCCCACAGCCGGCCGAACGCCCGCATCTTGCACATCTCCTCGACGAACCGCGTCCCCGCGTTCACGAAGAACGAGATGCGGGCACACACCTCGGTCATCCGTCCGGGCGTCATCGCGTCGGTGGACGCCGCGTCGACGGACGCCGGATCGGCGGACGCCGGATCGGCGGACGCCGGATCGGCGGCGGCGACGGCGTCCAGCACGGCGATCGCCGAGCAGATCGAGAAGGCGAGCTCCTGCACCGGGGTCGCGCCGGCCTCCTGCAGGTGGTAGCTGCAGATGTTGATCGGGTTCCACCGCGGCATCTCGGCCACCGTGTAGGCGATCAGATCGGTGACCAGCCGCAGCGACGGGCCGGGCGGGAAGACATACGTCCCGCGCGACAGGTACTCCTTGATGATGTCGTTCTGGGTGGTGCCGGCGAGCTGCGCCGGATCGGCGCCCTGCTCCTGCGCGACGACCTGGTAGAGCGCGAGCAGCCACATCGCCGTCGCGTTGATCGTCATCGACGTGTTCATCCGGGCCAGCGGGATCTGGTCGAACAGCGCCCGCATGTCGCCGAGGTGCGAGACCGGGACGCCGACCCGGCCGACCTCGCCGCGGGCGAGCGGGTGGTCCGGGTCGTAGCCGGTCTGGGTCGGCAGGTCGAACGCCACGGACAGGCCCGTCTGCCCCTTGGCGAGATTGCGCCGGTACAGCGCGTTGCTCTCCGCCGCGCTCGAATGCCCGGCGTACGTCCGGATGATCCACGGCCGGTCGCGCCGCTCGCCCTCGGCGGCGTGCCTCGCGGACGGATCACCATGGCCCGGCCGCGCGTCGTCCCGGACCGGCCCGGTGTGGCCTGTCGATCGAGTGGACACGTCCGTCATGGCCGCCGCCTCCCCCAGCGCCCACCGGCCGGGCGCGGCCAGCGAGCGGCTGAAGCCGTCGCGCCGCCCGGGCCGCGGGCCCGGACGACGTCAGGAGAGTAGTACGGACAGGGCGCCCCGCGCCCGCCCCGCCGACCGAACGAGCTCAGGGCGCAACGGTGTCAGGCCGTGCAGGGCGGCGGCTGGCCCTTCCACACCGTGAGCAGCGGCTGCGGGATCTGGCCGCACGCGGTCGCTCCACTCGCGAGGATCGCCCACGGGCCGGACCCGATCCGACGCCACACGTACGGACCGGATGTCACGGTGGGAAGGCTCGGCACCTCGATGCGGCCGATCGCCCAGTACTCGTCCTGCGCCGCGTCCGCCCCCTCGACGGCGCCGAAGTACATGCCCTCCACCACCTTGACCTGCTGGGCGGTGACGGTGCCGGTGCCGTCGGCCTTGAGCCGGTCGGCGACCGTCCACTGCAGCGCGAACCGCAGCGCGGTCGGGTCGGGCTCGGCGGTGAGCACCATCTGGTGCCCCGCGCCGGGATGGCGACTGGTCGCCCAGAACGGGACCCGCTGGGCCGGCGTCAGAGCCGCCGCCGGCGCAGTCGGCGCCGCGGTGACGGCGTCCGAGCCGCGGTCCGCGGTGGCGTAGCCGATCCCGACGCCGAGCAGGATGGCAACGAGGAACGCCGCGACCACGACGATCGGTCTGAGTTCACGCGTCCCGAGCAGTCCCGCGGATCGCGTGCCGCGTTCGCCGGCCATGTCCACCCGCGCGGGCACCTCCACGTCCTGCACGCCTCCGTCCGGCAACCACCGTGCCATGAGCCGGGTCCGTCACCCGAAAGCAGTACCCGATCAGCACGTACCCGGCAAGCATGCCGCATCGGCTCCCCCGTTGACACGAGGGCGCTCCCGAGATCACCGTACGCGTCCGCCCCGGTTCGGTGCGCTCCCCCACCGGAACCGGCGGGGCGGGGCGGCCCGACGAGCCCGCGCCACACCGCCCATCCGCCGGCCCGCCCGGGCTCACGCGTGCCCGACGTGCACCAGGTCGGCGGTCTCCTCGAAACGCAGCAGCCGGCCAAGCCGGTCCGCGACGAACATCCGGCCGAGCGCCGTCGGCACGTCGACCAGCACCATCGAGCGGCCGGCGGCCCGGGCGCGGCGCGCGCCACCGAGCAGGACGCCCAGCCCCGCGTGGTCGCCGAGCTCCAGCCCGGCGACGTCGACCCGCAGCGGGCCGCTGCCGTTGTCGATGGCCGCGTGCAGCAGGCACCGCAGGGTGCCCACCGTCCGTACGTCCACCCGGCCGACGAGGCGGACCGCCTGTCCGGGGCCCGCGCCCGCGACCGGCAGGCCGTGCACGTCCACCATGCTGACACCGTTGTCATTCATCTGGTCTCCCGTCCCCGGCCGCCCCGCCTGGGCGCCCGGTGCTTCCGGCTGGCCCGCGCCGGTCGCGCCATGAGGGCACGCCGGACGCGGGTGGCACTGGCACTGCGGTGCGGGTCCGCGCGGGCGGACCATGAGGCGCCTTCACCCGCCTCAGCCGAACCGTCGTCGATCGGCCACGCGGGGTCGGGGCCGGGTGTCTCGATGATCCCAGCCGTCGCGGTGGGATGTTTCTCCGGACGGATTCCGTGCCGGAACCGTGGCGGAATCCCGGGGGAATCGCGGCAGAATCGTGGCCGGAACCCCTGCCCCATCCGCGGACGTCTGGGACGATGGAATCCGGATGGCCGTCGGTCGGCGCGCCCCACGTCGGCCCTGCACGAGGCGCCCACGGTCGGGCCCGGCCGCGGCGCGGCGAGCGGGAGGTGTCAGCTACCCGTGGGCATGGCGCGTTATCTCATCGAACCGGCGGTCGCGCTGCTGACCGTCGTCCTGCTGCTCGTCATCGCCCGGTGGGCCAGCCTGCCGCAGCGGGCGCTGCCGAGCGGGGTGGTGCTCGGCGGTGACTTCGGGCTGCTGGTCGCGGTCGCCGTCGTCGACACGCCCGCCGAGGTCGGCCGGCTGCGCGGCGCCCTGCGCGCCCAGGGGATCCGCTCCACCTGGGGGGCGGCGGTGACGCCGCTGCACATCGACGCCGCCGGCAACATCCTCTCCCGGCCGCGCGTGCGCCGGCACGTGCTCGTCTTCGGCTCGGACGCGGACCGGGCCGCCCGCGCGCTGTCGGCCCCGCCCGGCTCGGCACCGCCCGGTTCCGCCCCACCCGGCGGTCCCCGCTCCCATTCCTGACCCGGCGCCGGCCGGGAGCGGGCGTCGCTCAGGCGACGGCCCGGTCGGGGACCCGGCGGATGTCGGCGCCGAGCGCCGTCATGCTCTCGACGAACCGGGCGTACCCGCGGTCGATGTGGTGGACGTCCGTCACCTCGGTGACGCCGTCGGCGACCAGGCCGGCGAGCACGAGCCCCGCCCCGGCCCGCACGTCGGAGGCCATCACCCGCGCGCCGGTGAGCCGCTGGGCCGGGCGGACGATGACGTGGTGGCCGTCGGTGCGCAGGTCGGCGCCGAGCTTGTGCAGCTCCCGGCAGAACACGAACCGGCTGTCGAAGACGTTCTCGGTGATCAGTGAAGTCCCGGAACTGATCGACTCCAGCGCGATCACCTGCGGCAGCAGGTCCGTCGGAAATCCCGGATAGGGCAGGGTCACGACGTCGATCGAGCGCGGCCGGTCGCGGCCCACCACCCGGAAGCCGTCCGCGCGGACGTCGACCTCGGCGCCGGCCTGGACCAGCTTCTCCAGCACGATCCCGAGGTGCCCGGCCCGCCCGCCCCGGATCATCACGTCGCCGCCGGTCATCAGCGCGCCCACCGCGTAGGTACCGGCGACGATGCGATCCGGCACCGTCTCGTGCGCGACCGGGGTCAGCGACTCCACCCCCTCGATCACCAGGGTGGACGATCCCGCGCCCTCGACGCGGGCGCCCATCGCGGTCAGCATCGCGCACAGGTCGGCGATCTCCGGCTCCTGCGCGGCGTTGTCGATCACCGTCGTGCCCTTGGCGAGCACGCCGGCCATCAGGAGGTTCTCGGTCGCGCCGACGCTCGGGAAGTCCAGCCAGATCGACGCGCCCTGCAGCCGCCCGCCGCTGCGCGCGACCAGGGCGCCGGCCTCGACGTCGACCACAGCGCCGAGCTTCGTCAGTCCGTTGACGTGGATGTCCAGGGCCCGCGAGCCGATCGCGTCACCGCCCGGCAGCGCGACCCGGGCCTCCCCGCAGCGGGCGACCAGCGGGCCGAGCACCGCCACCGACGCCCGGATCCGCCGCACGAGATCACCGTCGGCCGCGACCCCGGGTTCGTCGGGGACGTCGATGCCGATCCAGCCGCCCTCGACGTCGCGCTCGACGCTCGCGCCGAGGCCGGTGAGCACGTCACCCATCACCGTCACGTCGAGGATGTCGGGAACCGCGGTCAGGGTCGTGCGACCGGCGGCCAGCAGGCTCGCGGCCATCAGCTTGAGAACGGAGTTCTTGGCACCGGGCACGGCGACCTCGCCGACCAGTCGGGTGCCGCCTGTCACGACGAAGCGCTCCACGGGCCTCGATGCTAGGTCCTGCCGCCAGGATCTTCACCGGCACCCACCGGAATACCCCCCACCACGCCCCGCGTCCCCCTCACCCCCGTCCGTCCCCACCAGCACCGACATCCCGTCATGCGTCCGTACGAACGTCTCCCCGTCTCCGCTCACCGCGTCCGTCACCCGCACCGCGAACGCGGGCACGAACCTGGCCCGCACCTCGTCCAAGGACAGCCACCGGACTTCGGCCGACTCCTCGGTGCTGGTCATGGTCGTGTCCTCGACGAGCTCGCAGAGGAACACCATCGCCACGACTCCGAGCGGGAGGTTGAGGTACACCCCTGTCAACCGGGCCGGCCGCACCAAGGCGCCGGTCTCCTCGAAGACCTCCCGGCACAGCCCGTCTTGTCGTCTCGCCGCGTTCGAGAACGCCGCCAGGAATCTGCCAGTCTCCCGAGTCCCGACGACGGATACAGAGGATCGCATCGTTTCGGAGGGTTACGGCGGCTACGCTCACGGAATGCACGTGGTGAACGTACCGTTTTCTCCACGGCACCTCGGGTGATCGGGGCGCTGGCGGAGCGTCTGGGCGGGCTGCCGGCCGCGACCGATCCAGGGTTCGGGGCGGCCGCCCGCGAGCTGCTCGCCGCGCCGGATGCCACGGACGAGGCGCTCGGCGCGGCCATCGAGGACGGCGACCTGCCCGAGCAGACCCGGTTCAACGCGTTCTACTGCCTGCAGGCCCGCGCCTGGCGGCGCAAGGACCACCGGCTCCACCGCGCGAACACCGATCGCTATCAGGCCCGCTTCGGCGAGCACCCGATGTTCTTCTTCCTCCAGGCGGAGTACTACGCGACGCTCGACGGCGATCCCGCGAACCTGGACGCCGCGCTGACCTACGCGCTCGAGGCGGCGCGGCGGCTGCGTGGCGTGCCGGGCGTGCTCCACCTCGCCGCCGAGATCATCGTCGACCGGCACGAGCGGGAACCCGAACCAGACCAGCCGATGCTGCTCGAGGCGGAGCGGTACGTCCGGCAGGCGATCGCGCTCAGCGACGGCAGGTACGCCCGCTATCACGCCACCCACGCGCGCATCGCGACGTCCCGCGGCGCGTTCGCCACCGCTCGGGCGAGCATCGCCCGGGCGATCGAGGACGAGGACAGCGCCGGCGCGGAGTATCCCCTGCGCATCGGTGACTACCAGCTCATCCGGGCCCGGATCCAGTACGCCCAGGAGGCCGAGCGGCTCGCCGCCCGGCAGGCGGAGGCCACCCGCGAGCTGCGCCAGGTCCGCGGCCAGGTCCTGGAGATCATGGGTCTGCTCGCGGCGGTCATCGCGTTCATCACCACGTCGGCGAACATCGCCGCCGGCCAGCCCGCCCGGCCCGCCGCGGGGCTGCTGACCCTGGCAGGGGGTGTGACGCTGCTGGTGTTCTGGGGCTTCCACGTCCTGCTCGTCCCGGCGGCCGGCGACGGGTCCGCCCGCCGGCGGCTGGTGCCCGCGGTGGTGGGGGCGATACTCGTGGCGGCGGGATGTCTGTGGACGGGGTGGGGGCCGACGGGTGCGGGTGTTGCGGTCCATCAGTCGCTCGGACAAGCCGCGTTCTGAGGACGCGGCCGGAGCCCGCCCCGACGGGCTCTGGGTGATCGACGGCGCGACCCCGCTCGGTGGCGAGGCACTGGTCGGCGACCAGTCCCCCGCCGCCTGGCTCGCGGCCACCGCCAGCGCCCATCTGAGCCGGGCCGCCTGGGCCGGACGGCCGATCCGCGCGGTGCTGCGCGAGCTCGTCGAGCACGTCCGCGACGAGGGACGGCGCCTCGGCCTCGGTTCGGAGGGCGGCGCTGGGGACGGGGACGACGGCTGCGTCGGAAGTCGGGACGGCACCGATGGGGCAGGTGCGGCGGCCGGAGCCGAGGGGAGGCGAAGCGAGTTCCCCACGGCGACGCTGAGCCTGGTCCGGCAGGTCGGTGACAGACTCGAGCTCTGTCTGCTCGGCGACAGTCCCGTCGTGCTGCGCGCCCCCGGCGCCGCAGCGCGGACCTTCACCGACCCACAGTTCGATGGGGTCGAGGAGGCGCTGCTCGCCCGGATCCACGCCGAGCTCGACCGGGGCGTGGACGCCGCCGAGGCCTATGCCCGCGAGCGCGCCGCCAGCCGCGAACGACGGGCGCGGCGCAACACCCCGGCCGGCCTGTGGGTGCTCGCCGACGAGCCGGCCGCCGCCGGGCACGCGTTCGTGATCAGCATCGCGGCGCCGCCGGGCACCGAGATCGCTGTCATGTCGGACGGTTACGCCCGCTGCGTCCATCCCTTCGGGCTTGTCGCAGACGAGGACGCGCTGCTCGACGAGCTCGCCGCCGGCCGCGGCGACGACCTGCTCGACCGCCTCCGCGCCGCCGAGAACGCCGACCCCACCCGCACCCGCGTCCCCCGCTTCAGCCGTAGCGACGACGCCACCCTCCTCTACGCCCGCCTCTGACGGACACATCGGGCCGACGGACGTGAGTCTCGCAGTCCCACCGGACGGCCGAGGAGTAGGCGGGCGCGCCAGGGCCGCCGGTGGACAAAGCTGTCGGTAGGCAGGGACTCCGGGGGCTGTGGACCACGGTCGCGACCTAGAGTGGTGGCATGGCGGTGCATCTGACCCGGATCTACACGCGGACCGGCGACGACGGGACGACGGCGCTCGGCGACATGTCGCGGGTGGCGAAGACGGATCCGCGCCTGGCCGCCTACGCCGACGTCGACGAGGCGAACGCCGCCATCGGTGTCGCGCTCGCCCTCGGCGACCTGGCCGACGAGGTGCGGGAGGTGCTCGGGCAGGTGCAGAACGACCTGTTCGACGTCGGCGCCGACCTGTGCACCCCGGTGGTGGCCGAGCCCGCCTACCCGCCGCTGCGGATCACCGAGGCGTACGTGCAGCGGCTGGAGGAGGCGTGCGACCGGTTCAACGCCGACCTGCCGAAGCTCGCCTCGTTCATCCTGCCCGGCGGCACGCCCGGGGCCGCGTTGCTCCATACGGCGCGCACCGTCGCCCGCCGGGCCGAGCGAGCCACCTGGGCGCTGCTCGACGCCGAGCCCGAGCGGACCGGGCCACTGCCGGCCCAGTACCTCAACCGGCTCTCCGACCTGCTGTTCATCCTCGCCCGGGTGGCCAATCCCGACGGCGACGTCCTGTGGCGCCCGGGCGCACACGCCTGAGGCCGTCCCCGGGCGCTGACAGCGCGAGGCGAGAAACGCGGCAAGGCGAGAACGCCCGGGACGAGCCGCGCGCGGCGCGGATCGAGGGATGGCCGCGTTACGCCCACTACCCGAGGGTCGACAGCACAGTCAACCCAATTGTAGACTGGCGATCATGAGTACCACGGTGCGCGTGAGCGACAGGACGCGGCAGCGGGTCGCGGCCATGGCCGCGACCACCGGCCAGCAGATGCAGACCATCATCGACGAGGCCGTCGAGGCGTACGAGCGCGAGCTGTTCTGGCGCGGCTTCGAGGCCGGCTATGAACGCCTCGCCGACGACGAGGGCGCTTGGGACGAGGTCGAGGCCGAGCGATCGGCGCAGGCACCGGCCCTGAGAGACGGCCTGCTACCCGACGGGATGCCACGGGACGGCCTGCTGCCCGACGGCTCGTCGCGGGGTGGCGTGGAGTGATCTCCCCTCGCCGCGGCGAGGTGTGGATGGTCGACTTCGGCGAACCGGTGGGTCACGAACAGGGGCTGCGTCGGCCGGCGGTGGTCGTGTCCGCGGATCGGCTCAACCGGAGCCGCGCGGGCCTGTCCATCGTCGTACCGGTCACCCGGACCAACCGCGGGCTACCCTCCCACGTCGAGCTCGCTCCCGGCGGCAGCGGGCTGCGCGAGACGAGCTACGCCAAGGTCGAGGACGTCAAGTCGGTGTCCCAGCGGCGCTTCACCCGCCGGCTCGGCGTCGTGGGCCCGGACCATCTGCTGCGGATGACCGAGGCCCTGAAGTTCCTGCTGGAGCTGTAGACCACCGGCGGCACGACCCGCGACACAGAACGACCGGAGATACAGAACGGCCGCGCCCCCGGATGCTCGGGGAACGCGGCCGTCGTCGTTCTCGGCTCGGGGAGCCGGCGCGCCGGGCGTCAGCCCAGGGTCGCCGTCTCCGCGAGGATGCTCACGCCCTGCTTGGTGACGGAGATGAAGCCGCCGTCGACCTCGGCCGTGACCTCGCGGCCGCCGGTCTTGACCCGCACGGTGCCGCCAGGGGCGAGCACCCCGAGCAGCGAGACGTGGCCGGGCAGCACACCGAGATCACCATCGGTGGTCCGGGCGACGACCATGTCGGCCTCGCCGGACCACACCTCCTGCTCGGGCGAGACGATCGCCACGCGCATCGGCATCAGAGGTTCTCCGCGTTCTTCTCCGCGTCCTCGATGCCACCGCACATGAAGAACGCCTGCTCGGGCAGGTGGTCGAAGTCGCCCTGGGTGAGCCGTTTGAACGAGTCGATCGTCTCGTCCAGGGGCACGAACTTGCCGGGGATGTTGGTGAACTGCTCCGCGACGAAGAACGGCTGCGACAGGAACCGCTGGATCCGCCGGGCCCGGTTGACGAGGATCTTGTCCTCTTCGGAGAGCTCGTCGATGCCGAGGATGGCGATGATGTCCTGCAGGTCCTTGTATCGCTGCAGGATCCGCTGCACCTCGCGGGCGGTGTCGTAGTGCTCCTGCCCGATGTGGCGCGGGTCGAGGATCCGGGAGTTCGAGTCGAGCGGGCTGACCGCGGGGTAGATGCCGAGGTCGGAGATCGCCCGGTCGAGCACCGTCTGGGCGTCGAGGTGGGTGAACGTCGTCGCCGGCGCCGGGTCGGTCAGGTCGTCCGCGGGGACGTAGATCGCCTGCAGCGAGGTGATCGAACGACCGCGGGTCGAGGTGATCCGCTCCTGCAGCACGCCCATCTCGTCGGCCAGCGTGGGCTGGTAACCCACGGCGGAGGGCATCCGGCCGAGCAGCGTCGACACCTCGGAACCGGCCTGGGTGAACCGGAAGATGTTGTCGATGAACAGCAGCACGTCCTGCTTCTGGACGTCCCGGAAGTACTCGGCCATGGTCAGCGCGCCCAGCGCCACCCGCAGCCGGGTGCCCGGCGGCTCGTCCATCTGGCCGAAGACGAGCGCCGTGTCCTCGATGACGCCGGCCTCGGTCATCTCCAGGAACAGGTCGTTGCCCTCACGGGTGCGCTCGCCGACGCCGGCGAACACCGACACGCCACCGAACTCCTTGGCGACCCGGCGGATCATCTCCTGGATGATGACGGTCTTGCCGACGCCGGCACCGCCGAACAGGCCGATCTTCCCACCGCGCACGTACGGCGCGAGCAGGTCGATGACCTTGATGCCGGTGGTGAACATCTCGGTCTTGGACTCGAGCTCGGCGAACGGCGGGGCCGTCCGGTGGATCGGCCAGTAGGTCTCGGCATCGATCTTGTCGACGTCCAGGGGTGTGCCGAGCACGTTGAACACGTGCCCCTTGGTGGCGTCGCCGACCGGTACGGAGATCGGCGCGCCGGTGTCGCGCACCGCCGCGCCGCGGACCAGGCCGTCGGTCTGCTGCATCGAGATGGCCCGCACGGTGTTGTCACCGATGTGCTGGGCGACCTCGAGGGTCAGCGTGGCGGTCTGGTCGCCGATCGTACGGTCGACCTGCAGCGCGTGATAGATCTCGGGGAGTTCGTCGGGAGCGAACTCCACGTCGACGACCGGTCCGATGACTCGGGCGACCCGGCCGACTCCCGGGGCCCGGCCCTCCGCCGTGGCCGGCGAGCTGGTGGTGACGGTCATGGCGTCCTCAGTTTCCCATCGTTGCCCGTCGCCGCAGCCTCGGGCTAGCCGTTCTCTGGCACCTCCGGCGCCACCGGTGCGGTGGGGCTCGTCCCCGCCCGCCGTCACCGCCGGCGCCACACTTCTACGTTCTGATCGACGTCGTTCTGGTCGACGTCCGCGGGGTGGTCGGTCGCCGCGCGTCCCCCCGCGCGAGGACGCCTGTACCCCGGCGGGGCCCGTCGGTCCGACGGGCCCCCACCCTCAGTGTCACCTAATGTGTCCGAAAAGGCGACGGCATGGCGGGCGGCCTCGCCGCCCGACCACGCGTCGCCGTCTCGTCACCGCGTGCTCCCGCTGACCTCAGGATGCCGAGGCCAGGGCGTTCGCACCACCGACGATCTCGGAGATCTCCTGGGTGATGGCGTCCTGGCGGGCCCGGTTCGCCTGACGGGTGTAGGTGCGGACGAGTTCCTCGGCGTTGTCCGTCGCCGACTTCATCGCCCGCTGCCTCGCCGCCGACTCCGACGCCGCCGACTCCAGCATCGCCGCGTACAGACGGCTCTCGACATACCGGGGCAGGAGCGCGTCGAGCACCGCCTCCGCGGACGGTTCGAACTCGTACTGGGGCAGCGGGCCGTGCACCGGGGGCTCGTCGGTCTCGGTGAGCACCATCGGCAGCAGCCGCCGGGCGACCGGCGACTGGGTGAGCGCCGAGAGGTACTCGGTGTGCACGACGTGGATCTCGTCCACCCCGCCGTCCGCGGCGTCCGCGACGAACGACGCGATCAGCGCGTCCGCCACCGACTTCGCGTCGGCGTAGGTCGGCTGCTCGGAGAAGCCGGTGTACTCGCCGTCGATCGCCCGGCCGCGGAAGCGGAAGTAGCCCACTCCCTTGCGCCCGACGACGTGCAGCGTGATCTCCTTGCCCTCCGAGCGCAGCAGCTCGACCAGCTCGTTGGTGCGCTTGAGCGCGTTCGAGCTGTAGCCGCCGGCCAGGCCGCGGTCGCTGGTGATCACCACGACCGCCGCCCGAACCGCCTGCGGGTGCTCGGTGGTGAGCGGATGGCTGACCGTGGTCTGCGACGCCACCGCCTCGATGACCCGGGTGATCTCCTCGGCGTAGGGCCGCGACGCGGCGACGCGGGCCCGTGCCTTGGCGATGCGCGAAGCCGCGATCAGCTCCATCGCCTTGGTGATCTTCTTCGTCGACTGTACCGACTTGATCCGCCGCCGGTACTCACGAAGCTGCCCCGCCATGGATCAGCCCTCGTCGCTGGAGCGCGCGGGCCGGTGCACCGGGATGGACTCCTGCCGCACCGCTCCGGCCGCGAGCGGGCTGACGGCCGGCTCGTTGACCAGCGGCTGACCGTCGGAGAGGGTGAACTGCTTCTTGTACTCCCCGATGGCCCGCGTGAGCTCCGCGATCGTGTCGTCGCTGAGCTTGCCGGACGTGACGATCGCGTCGTAGACCGCCGCGAACGACCGGCCGACGTAGTCCAGGAACTCCGCCTCGAAGCGCCGGATGTCGGCGACCGGCACGTCGTCGAGCTTGCCGGTGGTGCCGGCCCAGATCGACACGACCTGCCGCTCGGTGGCGTACGGCTGGTTCTGCGGCTGCTTGAGCAGCTCGACCAGCCGCGCACCGCGGGCCAGCTGGTCGCGCGAGGCCTTGTCCAGGTCGGAGCCGAACGCGGAGAACGCCTCCAGCTCGCGGTACTGGGCCAGGTCCAGACGCAGACGGCCGGCGACCGACTTCATCGCCTTGGTCTGGGCGCTGCCGCCGACGCGCGACACCGAGGTGCCGACGTTGATGGCGGGCCGCACACCCTGGTTGAACAGGTCCGCCTCGAGGAAGATCTGCCCGTCGGTGATCGAGATGACGTTCGTCGGGATGTAGGCCGAGATGTCGCTGGCCTTCGTCTCGATGATCGGCAGTCCGGTCAGCGACCCGCCGCCGAGCTCGTCGGACAGCTTCGCGCAGCGCTCCAGCAGGCGGGAGTGCAGGTAGAACACGTCGCCGGGGTACGCCTCGCGGCCCGGCGGACGGCGCAGCAGCAGCGAGATCGCCCGGTACGCCTCGGCCTGCTTGGACAGGTCGTCGAAGACGATCAGCGAGTGCTGGCCGTTGTACATCCAGTGCTGGGCGATCGCGGAACCGGAGTACGGCGCGATGTACTTGAAGCCGGCCGGCTCGTCCGCGGGGGCGGCGACGATCGTGGTGTAGGCCAGCGCGCCGGCCTCCTCGAGGGTGTTCACCACCTCGCGGATGGTCGTCTTCTTCTGGCCGACGGCCACGTAGACGCACTTGACCTGACGCTTGGGATCACCGGAAGCCCAGTTGTCCCGCTGGTTGATGATCGCGTCGATGGCCACCGTGGTCTTGCCGGTCTGCCGGTCGCCGATGATCAGCTGGCGCTGGCCGCGGCCGATGGCGGTCATGGCGTCGATCGCCTTGATGCCCGTCTGCAGCGGCTCCTTGACCGGCTGGCGCTGGACGACGGTCGGCGCCTGAAGTTCCAGGGCCCGCGTCCCGGCGGCCTGGATCTCGCCGAGGCCGTCGATCGGGCGGCCCAGCGGGTCGACGACCCGGCCGAGGAAGCCGTCACCGACCGGGACCGAGAGGATCTCGCCGGTGCGGCGGACCTCCTGGCCCTCCTCGATGTGTTCGGACTCGCCGAGGATGACGGTGCCGATCTCGCCGACCTCGAGGTTGAGCGCGAGGCCGAGCACGCCGCCGTGGAACTCCAGCAGCTCGTTGGTCATCGTGTGCGGGAGACCCTCGACGCGGGCGATGCCGTCACCGGTGACGACGACCCGGCCGACCTCCTCCCGGCCGGCGGAGGTGGCCTGGAACGAGTCGACGTACTCCCGTAGGGCGTCGCGGATCTCCTCCGGCCGGATGGAGAGTTCAGTCATCGCTTACGTCCTTCGTCGTTCATCGCTGGGCGGGCAGGTCGCCTGGGTGCCGCCGACGCCGCGGCGGTGGTCGGGGGAACTGTCACGATCACGACCGCACCCGACTACCGGAGCATCGTCCGGCGCGCGGCGTTCAGACGGCGCAGCACGCTGCCGTCGACCACCTCGTCGCCGACCTGTACCACGACGCCGCCCAGCAGGGCGGGATCGAGGTCGACCTGGATCTGGATCTGGCGGCCGAAGTACCGGCTGACTGCGGCACCGAGACGGGCGACGACCTCGTCGCCCAACGGCACCGCCGTGCGTACGATCGCCACGACCCGACCCCGTCGGGCGGCGGCGATCCGACTGAAGTCGGCCAGGCGACGCTCGACGTCACCGTGGATCCGGTCGGCGGCGGCCTGCTGGGACAGCCGCAGGGTGACCGGGTGGGCCTTCCCCGACAGCAGCCGGGTCAGCAGCCCGTCCTTCACCGACGCCGGCGCCGCCGGGTCGGTGAGGGCCAGGGCGAGCTCGGGGAACTGGGCGAGGATCCGGCCGAACCGGAACAGCTCGTCCTCGACCTCCTCCAGCGCCCCGTCCCGCTCGGCCGCGACCAGCAGCGCCTCGACGCCCAGTTCGACCAGCGCGAACCGCAGGTCGGACGGCCGCGACCAGCGGGCGCCGACCGCGGTCTGGGTGATCGCCAGGCTCGCCGGATCGATCTGCGTGCCCAGCAGCCGGGCGACCAGCTCGGTGCGTGCCGCGACCGGCGCACCCGGGTCGGTCAGTGCCCGCCGGATGGTCGGCTCGCCGGCGAGCAGCTCGGCGACGGCCCGCAGGTCGTCGGCCACCCGTCCGGCGTCCGCAGCGGCCGTCCCGCCGGGTGCGGTCGCCAGGACCTGGTCGAGGGTCGCCCGCGCGGCGGCGAGCCCATGCCTTGAGGCTCCCTCCACCGTCAGCCTCCCGGACCCACCGGCGCGGGAGCGCTGCCCGCGCCCTCGGCCGAGTTGTCCAGCGCGGCGATGAAGTCCTCGACGAGCCTGGACTGGGTGGCGCTGCTCTCCACCTGGTATCCGACGATCTTCGAGGCCAGGTCGATCGCGAGATCGCCGACCTCACGGCGGATCTGCGCCACGATCTGGGCGCGGTCGGCCGCGAGCTGCGCGTCGGCGCGGTCCTTCAGCTCGGCGACCTCGCGGGCCGCGGTCGCCCGCAGCTCCTCGACGATCTGCCGGCCCTCGGAGTGCGCCTCCTCGCGGATGCGCCCCGCCTCGGCCCGGGCGTCGGCCAGCTGCGCGCGGTACTGCTCGAGCAGGGCCTGGGCCTCGTTCTGTGCCGCCTCGGCGCGGGCGAGCCCGCCCTCGATGCGGTCGGTGCGCTCGGCGTAGACCCGGCTGATCTGCGGCCGGACCTTCCAGAAGAAGAAGGCCACGAGCAGACCGAACGCCACGGTGCCAATGATCAGTTCGCTCAGCGGCGGGATCAGGACGTTCTCGTCGTGTCCGCCGCTCTCGCTCGCGGCGAGAAGAATGCTGGCTGTCGCGCTCATGGTCCCCTCCGCGGTTTACGGGAAGACGAAGGGAACGACGAAGCCGATGAGCGCGAGGGCCTCGGCGAGCGCGAACCCGATCAGCATGTACCGGAAGGCGACCTGCTCCGCCTCGGGCTGACGGGCGATCGCCTGCACGCCGAGACCGAAGATGAGGCCGATACCGATGCCGGGGCCGATGGCCGCGAGGCCGTAGGCCACGGCCCCGAGGCTCCCGGAGACGGAGTCCTTGGCGGCGAGGATGAGGGTGGGGTCGGGCACGGTGCTTTCCTCTTCAGTCGGGCACCGGGCTCGCCGGTGCTCTTGGGGAGTGGCGGGAAACTAGGCGTGGGCCGCGACCGGCACGCCTGTCGGGGCGTGCTCGGCGAGATCCTCGGACGGAGCTACCTCGTGCTCTCCTCCGTGCGCCATCGCTCCGCCGATGTAGGCGGCGGTCAGGATGGTAATGATGTACGCCTGGAGAACATCGATGACGAGCTCGAACGCCGTGAGGATGATCGCCACGAGCAGCGACGCGACACCGAAGACAAACGGCGGCTTGGGCAGCAGGTAGTCCGCGCCCAGCGAGAAGACCAGCAGCAGGAGGTGACCGGCGAACATGTTCGCGAACAACCGGATCGCCAGCGTGAAGGGCCGCACGATCAGCGTCGACAGGATCTCGATCGGGGCCAGCAGCAGCCGGATGGCGAACGGCGCCGTCGGTGCCGGGTCGATCAGCTCCTTGAAGTACGCGCCGGCGCCGTTGGCCCTGATGCCGGCGTAGTTGAACATCACCCAGGTGATCACCGCGAGGACCATCGGCACCGCGATGCGCGAGGTCGCCGGGAACTGGGCCGCCGGGATCACCGCGAGGACGTTGCAGACCAGCACGAAGCTGAAAAGGATCAGCAGGTACGGCGTGTACCGCGCGCCCTTCTCCCCGATGACGCCGCGGGCGATCTGCAGATCCACGAAGTCGTACACCGACTCGCACAGGTTCTGGAGACCGCGGGGTATGATTCTAGCTTGACGGAAGCCCAGCCAGAAGATCACACCGACGAACAGGGCGGCGAAGAGCGTGAGACCAGTGGCCTTGTTGAGGTAGAAGTGGGCCGAGCCGACCTCGACGTCAAACCAGTGCGGGGTCTGGAAGACCTCCTTCGTGGGGCCCTGGAAGCCCTCATCAGCGAGGACTGGCACGACCAACACCTCCATGATCACATAGGTTAGGCACCCACGGCTGAGCGAGCTTGCCGTGCTGGCGGCAGATTGCCCCCACCCTACCGGGTTCGCACGACACGCCCACACCGAAGAACGACCTGTCGCCAACCGGTGGCAGCGCTACGAAGGACGGCCCGACAAGCCCAACCCCTGATGGGTGTCGGCAGGCCGACGTCCTGTTGCCCGCGATACTATCCACACCGGCGCGCCACAGGCACCAACTCGCTTCGAGGTTCATCGTGGTTCATGCGCGCGTTGTCCGCGGGTTTCGCTCCGTTGATGGTGTTTCCACACTGCGTGACCACCTTATGACGTCAAGTTCAGGTCGGCGGCTGCCTTCCCGACCCCGGTCGACCCGGTGCCCGGATGCGCACGGGGTGCGGCCGTCGCGCCGCTCCCCGCCCGCCGCCGCCGCTGTTGCCTGTGCCCACTCTCGCCGATGCCGTCCGCGCCGTCGATGACCTGGGAGGTCATGACGAATCCGAACGACAGGGCGAGGCGGGCGTCATCGCGATTGCCCCGGTGACCGGGACAATCGGGATGAATCGGACCGGCCGCAACCCATCGAACAGCCGGAAGGGCGCGCGAGCCAGGTCCAGCGGGTGGGAACAACCCAGTCCATTCGGAACATCTCCGCCGGGACCATCGGCGCAACCCGCCGGGAACGACCGCGGCGAACACAACCGCCCGCGCCGACGGGCGGGACGAACGACCCTGAATCGACCGGGCTATCGCCGGGTCAGCCGGTAGATCACCAGATACATCGACAGGGCGATGCCGAGCCCCAGACCAATGGGCAGGAACAGCGCCCGAAAGCCGCACAACCGATCCAGGCCGAAACCCACCAACCCCCAGAACGCCATCCCGGCGATGAGGGTTCCGAAGATGTTCCACGCCTCGCCCGGGTGCTGCTCCCCCTGCCGGGTACCGGGCTGGCGCACCGCCGGGCGTCCGCCCTCCCGGCCGACACCTTTGCGCCTGGCCAGCCGCGGCGCGGGCCGGTCGTCCTTCGCCGGGGGCCGGTCGCCGCCGGGGCTCATCGGGCCGGGGGCCGGCGGGCCGGATCCCACGCCCCTGGGCGTTCGGGGTCGTAGAACGGCACCCTGGTGTGGGTCGCGACCCACAGCTCCGCGCCCATCCAGACGAAGACGCCGCCGAAGATCGACCAGGCGAAGGCCGGCAGGTCGAGGGCCGAGCTGTCCTGGATCGCCACCAGCAGCGCGCCCAGCAGCACGATCTTCACCGCGTAGGTGCCGAGCGCCGCCGCCAGCAGGTGGTGCGGCGCCCGCCGGGCGACCGCGCCGACGGCCAGCTTGCTGATGGTGAAGAACGCCACCACGATCACGATCCCCAGCCCGGCGCTGAGCACGCCCTTCCCGCCGCGCAGCCCGACGGCGACCGCCAGCGCGGGAACCGCGAGCGCGACGGTGAGCAGCAGCCCGAGCCGGATCACCCGGGCCGCGGGCACGATCATGCCCGCACCGACTTCTGCGTGCGGACCAGCAGCGCCAGCAGGGCCGCGAGACCCACCCCGACGGTGGCGACGAGAATCGGCAGCGGGGACGCGGAGAATGACGCCGCGACCCCGCCGAAACCGACGAGAGCCGCCCAGAAGTACATGAACAGAACCGCCCTCACGTGCGAGTTGCCGATCTCCAGCATGCGGTGGTGGAGATGCATCTTGTCGGCCGCGAACGGCGACCGTCCCGCCCGCGTCCGCCGCACGACCGCGAGCCCGAGATCCAGGAAGGGAACCGCGAGGACGGCCAGCGGGATCGCCAGCGGGATCAGCGACGGATACGACCGCGAGGGTCCAGCGTAACCTCCGTAGGCCACCTGGCCGGTGACGGAGATCATCGAGGCGGCGGACAGCAGCCCGATGAGCATCGAGCCCGAGTCCCCCATGAACAGGCGCGCCGGATTGAAGTTGTGCGGCAGGAAGCCGATGCACACCCCCGCGGTGACCGCGGCGAGCAGCGCCGCCGGCGACGCCCGGTAGAACCCGTCGATCACCGCGATCTCATAGGCGAAGTAGAACGTCGCGAGCGACGCGATCGCCGCGACCCCGGCCGCGAGCCCGTCCAGGCCGTCGATGAAGTTCATCGCGTTGATCATCACGACCGTGGCGAGAATCGACAGCGGGACGGCTGTCTCCGGCCCGAGGCTCAGCGTGGTCTCGCTGTCCCGGTTGATGGCGAACGACCACTGGACGCCGAGCAACACCATGATCCCGGAAGCGGTGAACTGGCCGGCGAGCTTCGTCAGCGAGTCCAGCTCCCACCGGTCGTCGGCGATACCGAGCAGGCAGATCAGCGTGCCGGCGATGAGCACCGCCCGGGTCTCCGACCAGTCCTGGGAGACGACCGACAGGAACGGCAGCCGGTCCGCCACCTCGAGCCCCGCGTAGAGGCCGGCGAGCATCGCCAGGCCCCCGAGCCGTGGGGTCGGGGTGGCGTGCACGTCCCGGGCGCGCACGCCCGCGACCGCGCCGATGCGCAGCGCGAACGTTCGTGCCAGCGGCGTCGCGAGGAACGTCACCGCCGCCGAGACCACGAAGACGAGCAGGTACTCGCGCACCGTCCGTTATCTCCCACCGCCGAGGAGGATGTGCTGGGACCGAGGATGTGCTGGGACCGAGGACGTACAGGGACCGAGGACGTACAGGGACCGCCGACGCCGCCGAGGCCCGCGGGACCTGGCGGTCCCGCCGGCCGTGGGCGGATGCCTACCGGGGGTAGGCGGGGTGCCGGGCGACGAGCGACGAGACCGCCGTGGCGATCTCCGGCCCGGCGGCGGGATCACGCACCGCCCGGCCGATCAGGGTGGCGATCTCCTTCATCTCGCCCTCGCCCATGCCCTGGGTGGTCACGGCCGGGGTGCCGACCCGGATCCCGGAGGAGATCGCGGGGGGCTGCGGGTCGAAGGGGATCGCGTTCTTGTTCAGGGTGATGCCGGCCGCGTCGCAGCGGGCCTCCGCGTCCCGCCCGCTCACGCCGAGCTCGCGCAGGTCGAGCAGGGCGAGGTGGGTGTCGGTGCCACCGCCGACCGGGCGGATGCCCTCGGCGGCGAGCCCCTCGGCCAGCACCTGCGCGTTGGCGACTACCTGCCGAGCGTACCGGGCGTAGGCCGGGGTGGCGGCTTCGCGCAGCGCGACGGCCTTCGCCGCCACCGCGTGCATGAGCGGGCCGCCCTGGCTGAACGGGAACACCGCCTTGTCGATGCGGGCGGCCAGCTCCTCGCGGCACAGGATCATCCCGCCGCGCGGACCGCGCAGGACCTTGTGGGTGGTGAAGCTGACGACGTCGGCGTAGGGCACCGGGCTCGGGATCGCCCCGCCGGCGACCAGGCCGATGAAGTGCGCGGCGTCCACCACCAGCCAGGAGCCGACCTCGTCGGCGATCGACCGGAAGGCGGCGAAGTCGATCAGCCGCGGGTAGGCCGTCGCCCCACAGATGATCATCTTGGGCCGGTGCTGGCGGGCCAGCTCGCGGACCTGGTCATAGTCGATGAGCTCGGTGTCCTCGCGCACGCCGTAGGCGACGACGTTGAACCACTTCCCGGAGAAGCTCACCCTGCTGCCGTGGGTGAGGTGGCCGCCGTGCGGCAGCGACATCGCGAGGACGGTGTCACCCGGCGTCAGCAGCGCGGCGTAGACGGCGAAGTTCGCCGACGCGCCGGAGTGCGGCTGCAGGTTCGCGTGCTCGGCGCCGAACAGCTCCTTCGCCCGGGCGATGCCGAGCTCCTCGGCCCGGTCCACCACCTGGCAGCCGCCGTAGTACCGCCGGCCGGGATAGCCCTCGGCGTACTTGTTCGACAGTGTGGAGCCGAGTGCGGCGAGCACCGCGGGCGAGGTGAGGTTCTCGCTCGCGATGAGCTGCAGACCGCCCCGCAGCCGGGCGAGCTCGTCGAGCACCACGCCGGCGATCTCCGGGTCGGTGTCGGCCAGCTCGTCGAAGTCGGGGCCCCAGAACGGGGTGCTCATGGCGTTGGTACCTCCTGCGCTCGTGCCACCCGATCCGGACCAATGCTCCTCTCCCGCTCGCCGCCACTCCACTCGACCCCGGGCGTCCGCTCCTACCTCGAAGCGTGATCTCTCGTTGGAAGTGGTGCAGGGGAAAAATACTCTGCGCACCTCCGGACGGGACGAATCGGGCGCGGAACCCTGCCGTCGGCACACGGACGGTTCCTCCCGCGCGTCCCGGCCCGACCGACGGCTTCCGTCCTCATGGCGGCGACCGCGCGCGAGCCGCCGCCGCGGGTCGGCTAGCGACAGCCCCCGTTGCCGCGGAGGGTTACGCAGGTTTCCTCGTCGTGCAGGGGACACGAGCCTTCCAGCCCCTTCCGGTGCGACAAATCGGACGCCGCACTCTCATGGGGACACAGGTGGCCTCTCCGCCCGGCGTCCAACGGCCCGCGGCCTCACCCACCGCGACCCGACGCCCCGAACCCATGATCGTCGCTGGGGTGGGTACCGACCAGAACGCCGAGGACGGGGTCGACTTCCCATAGAGGGGAAGAGTCCGCGAGCGAAGGCGGCACTGTGCCAGAAACCCATGGCGTCGCGTCCGGTTTGTCCACTTGTTTTTGGCGCGGCCGCGGTGAAGGTGACAGAACGCTGCCACAAACTGCCGCGACAGAGGCGGCGACGGCGACAAGAAGCTCTCGACTCGAGACGCGGCCTAACGGCCGGCTGGCTCCTGGACGAGCGGGAGGACCTCGCGCAGCGCCTCCAGGCCGACGGCGCCCGCGCGGACCACGACGGGGACGTCACCGGTGCAGTCGACGATGGTCGAGGGCACCGCGTCGGCGCAGGCCCCGCCGTCGAGGTAGACCTCGGCCGCGCCGCCGAGCTGGGCGATCGCCTCGTCGGCCGTGGTCGCCGGCGGCTGGCCGCTGATGTTCGCGCTGGACACGGCCATCGGCCCGGTGCGCCCGAGCAGCTCGATCGCCACCGGGTGCAGCGGCATCCGCACGGCGACCGTGCCCCGGCCCTCACCCAGATCCCAGCGCAGCGACGGGACGTGCCGGACCACCAGGGTCAGCCCACCTGGCCAGAACGCCTGGATCAGGTCACGGACCTGGGGGGTCGTCCGTTCGATGAGGCCCTCGAGGGTGCGCCAGGAGCCGATCAGCACCGGCACCGGCATGGAGCGGCCCCGGCCCTTGGCGGCCAGCAGCGAGGACACCGCCTCCCGGCCGAAGGCGTCGGCGCCGAGGCCGTAGACGGTGTCGGTGGGCAGCACGACCAGGCCGCCGCGGCTGACCGCGGCGGCCGCCGCGTCCAGCCCGGCGGCCCGCTCGGCCTCGTCGACGCAGTCGAATCGGAGCATCACCCGTCCTTCCTGTCGAGCGGCCCGGCCAGCCGGCCGGTGACGAAACGGTCCCGGCCGGCCAGGTCGGTGTGGTCGGCCACGTCCACCCATCGTCCGTCGGCGCGCAGCAGCGCCGGCGCGGTGCCGCCGTGCCCGTCCGCATGCTCGACGACGAGCAGGCCACCGGGCCGCAGCAGCCGTGCGGCGAGGGCGACGACGGCCCGCACGACGTCGAGGCCGTCCGCACCGCCCCACAGCGCCCGGGCGGGATCGTGCTCGCCGACCTCGGGCTCCACCGCGTTTCGGTCCGCATCCGGAAGATACGGCGGGTTGCTGACCACCAGGTCGACCACCCCGGCGAGTCGGGCCAGCGACGGCGGCGGCTGCCCGGTCACATCCGCCTCGTGCACCTCGACGGATCCCCCGGCATACCCGGCACACGCCTCGCCGGCGCTCCCGCCGGGCGGCCCTGCCGCACTCCCGCCGTGCCGCCCGAGAGCGCTCCCGACGGGCGGCCCGTCGAGGGTCGCCGCCACGTTGCGGCGCAGCCAGCGCAGCGCCGCCGGGTCGACCTCGACGGCGTGTACTCGGGCGCCGGGCACCTCGGTCGCCAGCGCCAGCGCGATCGCCCCGGAGCCGGAGCACAGATCGACACAGGTCGGGCCGTCGGCGCGGGCCGCGGCGCGGCCGCCGGGCCCGGCCGGCGCCCGGCGCAGGGCGTCGATGGCCCAGCCGACGACCGACTCCGTCTCGGGCCGGGGTACGAACACGCCGGGGCCGACCGCCAGATCCAGGTAGCGGAAACCGACGACGCCGGTGAGGTGCTGCAGCGGCTCGCGGGCCGCCCGGCGGCGCACCAGGGCGGCGAAGCGCTCCGCGGCGGGCGCGGGCATCGCGTCGACGAGAAGCAGCCGGGCCCGCCCGACCCCCAGGACGAACGCGGCGAGCTGCTCGGCATCCGCCCGCGGGCTCGCCACGCCGGCGGCCTCCAGCCGGCGCGTCGCGTCGGCCAGCAGCCCGGACAGGCCAGATGGGCCTGGGCCTGGGCCCGTCGGGATGGTCCCCGAACCAGCCGCGGCCGCCGGGGCGGGGCCTGGCGGGGGCCCGGCCGCGGGGCGCGCCGGGTTCGCGCTCGCGGGTCCGGTCACGAGGACTGGTCGTTGAGGCGGGCTTCCAGGTCGGCGGCGGCGAGGGCGTCGAGGACCTCGTCGAGCTCGCCGTCGAGGACCTGGTCGAGGTTGTGCGCCTTGTAGCCGACCCGGTGGTCGGCGATCCGGTTCTCGGCGAAGTTGTAGGTGCGGACGCGCTCGGAGCGGTCGACTGTGCGCACCTGGCTGGCCCTGGCCTGCGACGCCTCGGACTCGGCCCGCTCCCGCGCGGCGCTGAGCAGCCGGGCCCGCAGGATCCGCAGCGCCGACTCCTTGTTCTGCAGCTGGCTCTTCTCGTTCTGGCAGGACACGACGACGCCGGTCGGCAGGTGCGTGATGCGCACGGCGGAGTCGGTGGTGTTGACGCTCTGCCCGCCCGGGCCCGACGAGCGGAACACGTCGACGCGCAGGTCGTTCGGGTCGATCTCGACGTCGACGTCCTCGGCCTCGGGCAGCACCAGCACGCCGGCGGCCGAGGTGTGGATGCGCCCGGCCGACTCGGTGACCGGCACCCGCTGGACCCGGTGCACACCGCCCTCGAAGCGCAGCCGGCCGTAGACGCCGTCGCCGGACGCGGCACCGCGCGACTTCACCGCCACGCTGACATCGCGGTATCCGCCCAGGTCGGACGGGTTCGCGTCGAGGATCTCGGTCTTCCAGCCGCGCCGCTCCGCGTAGCGCAGGTACATCCGCAGCAGGTCGCCGGCGAACAGGGCCGACTCCTCGCCGCCCGCGCCGGCCTTGACCTCGAGGATCGCGTCGCGGGCGTCGTCCGGGTCGACCGGGACGAGATAGGCGCGCACCCGGTCGTTGAGGCGGGCGAGCTCGGCGTCGAGCTCCGCGGCCTCGTCGCGGAACGACGCGTCCTGCGCCGCGAGCTCGCGGGCGGCGTCGAGGTCGCCGGCCACGCGGTCGAGCTCGTGGGCCAGGTCGACGACCGGGGCGAGCTGCGCGTAGCGGCGGCTGAGGGTGCGGGCCCGGGCCGGATCGTTGTGCACCGCCGGGTCGGCGAGCTGCCCCTCGATCTCGGCGTGCTCCGCGACAAGGCCGGCGAGCGGGGACGTCATGGTGGTTCCTCTTCGCACGTCACGGTCCCGGGACACGGCGGCGGCTCCCGGGAGCCAGGGGAGGCGGGACGGCCGTCGCCGCCTCGGGACGCAAACGGCGCCCGCCCGGAGTCCGGACGGGCGCCGTGGCCGCGTTACTTCGCGCCGCCGACCTTCTCGCCGGGGCGCCGCCGGCCGAACCGGCGCTCGAACTTCTCGACCCGTCCGCCGACGTCGAGGATCTTCTGCTTGCCCGTGTAGAACGGGTGGCACTGCGAGCAGACCTCGGCGTTGATGACCGCGTTGTCCTTGGTGCTGCGGGTGGTGAACGTGCTCCCGCAGGTACAGTTCACGGTCGTCTCGTGGTACGTCGGGTGGATGTCAGCCTTCATGGTCCCTCTTCCGATGTGGCCGCCGGGTCGCCGTCCAGGGGTGGAGGGCGTGAACCGGAGCCGTCCTGTGCTCTCAGTCTGCCAGAACCAGATCCGGGGCCAACCTAATCCTGCGGCGGGGCGGTCTTGGCGATCTGCATGAGGAACTCGTAGTTCGTCCGGGTCGACTTGAGCCGGTCGAGCAGGAGCTCCAGTGCCTGCTGGTTCTCGCGGGTGTGCAGCACCCGGCGCAGCTTGTGCATGATCGCGAGCTCGTCGGGCGCGAGGAGGATCTCCTCCTTGCGGGTGCTCGAGGCGTCCACGTCGACCGCGGGGAAGATGCGCTTGTCGGCGATCTTGCGGTCGAGCTTGAGCTCGGCGTTTCCCGTGCCCTTGAACTCCTCGAAGATGACCGTGTCCATCGTCGACCCGGTCTCGACGAGCGCGGTCGCGATGATGGTCAGCGACCCGCCGTTCTCGATGTTGCGCGCGGCGCCGAGGAACCGCTTCGGCGGGTACAGCGCGGTCGAGTCGACACCACCGGACAGGATGCGCCCGGACGCCGGGGCGGCCAGGTTGTAGGCGCGGCCCAGCCGGGTGATCGAGTCGAGCAGGACGACGACGTCGTGGCCCAGCTCGACCAGGCGCTTGGCCCGCTCGATGGACAGCTCGGCGACGTTGGTGTGGTCGGCCGGCGGGCGGTCGAAGGTCGAGGCGATGACCTCGCCCTTCACCGACCGCTGCATGTCGGTGACCTCCTCGGGCCGCTCGTCGACGAGGACGACCATGAGGTGGACTTCCGGGTTGTTCGTCGTGATCGCGTTGGCGATCGCCTGGAGCACCATCGTCTTGCCAGCCTTCGGCGGGCTGACGATGAGGGCGCGCTGGCCCTTGCCGACCGGCATGACCAGGTCGATGACCCGGGTGGTCAGCAGGTGCGGCTCGGTCTCCAGGCGCAGCCGGTCCTGCGGGTAGAGCGGGGTCAGCTTGGTGAACTCGGGCCGCCCGCGCGCCTCGTCGGGCTCCATCCCGTTGATGGTGTCCAGGCGGACCAGCGCGTTGTACTTGTCCCGGCGCTGCTCGCCCTCCTGCGGGGCGCGCACGACACCGGTGATGGCGTCGCCGCGGCGCAGGCCGTTGCGGCGGACCTGAGCGAGGCTGACGTAGACGTCTGTCGGGCCGGTCAGGTACCCGCTGGTCCGGACGAAGGCGTAGTTGTCGAGGACGTCGAGGATGCCGGCGACGGGCACCAGGACGTCGTCCTCGCGCAGCACCGGCTCGTTCTCCGCCGGCCCGGCCTGGCCACTGCGGCCGCGGCTGCGCCCACGCTCGCGGAACCTGCCCCGGCGGCTGCGCCCGCCGAAATCGTCGTCGCCGCCCTGGTCGGAACGGCCGCCCTGGTCGGAACGGCCGCCCTGGTCGGAACGGCCGCCCTGGTTGGAACGGTCGTTCTGCGAACGGTCGGAGCGGTCGGAGCGGTCCGGCCTGTCGGAGCGGTCTGAACGGTCCGGCCTGTCTGAACGGTCCGGCCTGTCGGAGCGGTCCGACCGCCCTGAGCGATCGCCGGACTGCCGGTCGGAACGGTCCCCACCGGAGCGGCGGTCTCCGTTCTGCCGGTCGTTGCCCTGCCGGTCGTTGCCGGCGCGCTCCCCGCCGTCGCCGCTCGAGCGGCCGCCGTCACCGGAACGGTTCTCGGCGGCGCGGCCGTTCTCCGCGGACCGGTCACGACGGTCCTCGCGGCCGCGCGGGGCGGTCTCGCCCTGCCGACCAGCGGCGGGCGCGGACTGCGCGGGGGCGGCGGTGGCCTGGGCGGAGGCGGCCGCCTGCTGGGTCGTGGCGGCGGTCGCCTGCGCCGGCGGCGTCACCGCGGCGGGCTCCGGGCGGGTCTCGACGATCGTGTCGCCGCCGCCGTCGGGCAGGGTCTGCTGCTCGGCGGCCGGGCTCGCCACCCCGCGGGAGGCGCCGCGACGGGTCCGCGTGCGCGGGGTCCCGCCCGCGGACGCGCCGGACGCCGGCGAGGTGCCGGCGGGGGCCGCCTCGTCGCCGCCCGGGCGGGCGTGCGCGGCGGCGGATACCTCGACGGGCGCGGGAATCGCCCCGGACGCCCCATCGCCGGCCGGCGCCACCGCGCCGCCGGTGGCCTCGTTCTGGAGGTTCTGGATGGCGGCGATGAGCTGTCCCTTGCGCAGTCGCCCCACCCCCTGGATGCCCATGGACTGGGCCATCGCCTGCAGCTCGGGCAGCAGCATCGCGGACAGGCCGGTGCCCTGCCGGCGCCGCCGGGTCGCGGTCGCGGCGGCCGCGTCAGCGGCTGCGCGGGATCCGCGGGTGCTCCGCGCGGAGCCGTTGTCGACCGCGGGCGCGGAGGTGATCGTGTCTGCGGACGAGGTGGCGGCCGCCGGCCCGCTCTCGTGGGGCGATGCAGGCGTCGCAGGCGCCGCAGACTCACGTGCGCTCTGGGGCAGCACGTTGGTGGTGTCGCTCAAGGTTTTCCTTCCCTGAAGGAACTGGCTCGACAGACGAGCCGGGCGTAGCGTGTGGACCTTCTTCGCCTGCACAGATGCCGGGTGAAGGGATGTACAGCACCGGATGGGCGAAAGTCGCGCCCGTCTACGGCGCCAGCGGCCGACTGCCGCGAGCGAACTCGCCGATCCCGCTCAGGTGTGCCGGTGTGGAGCCGAGGCGACGACGACGACGCCGAAACACCGGAGTCCCGAACCACGGCCCATCTGGCGAGGCCAGAGCGGCACTGCGGGAGCGAGCACGCGCCGCGGTGGCAGCGGGTGCAGTCACCAGACTATCCAGCTGGGGACACCTCGGCAACAACCTTGCGACGCCAGGACTTCCCGAAGTGACACGCACGGGCGAACGGCGGCCCCGCCGAGCGCCGCCAGACCCGGATGGTCACCCTTTCGAGTCACCCCATTACATAACGGCGGCAAACCGGGTGATCCGCGCGCCGACGCGGTCGACCGTCAACGGCGCGACCGAGAAGTCGGCCCCGGCCGCCCCCACCGCCGTCGCCGCCTGCTGCCCGCTCACCGCGAGGGCGAGCACCGACGGTCCGGAGCCCGACAGTGTCGCCGGGATCCCCAGCGCCCGCAGGCCGGCGACCAGTTCGGCCGTGCCGGGCACGGCGGGCAGCCGGTAGGGCTGGTGCAGCCTGTCCTCGGTGGCGCGCAGCAGGAGCTCCGCCCGCCGCGAGGCCCCGGCGGGCTCGGCGGCGGACAGCGCGAGCGCCAGCAGCGCCGCCCGGCCGAGGGTGTGGGCGGCGTCGGGCAGGCCGATCCGCTCCGGCAGCGCGCCGCGCGACTCCCGCGTCGACTGTCGCACGGTCGGCACGAACACCACCGGCCGCAGCCCGTCGAAAGGCTCCACCCGCAGGCAGCGTGCCCCGTCCGGGTCCTGCCAGGCGACGGTGAATCCGCCCTCGAGTGCGGCCGCGACGTTGTCCGGATGCCCTTCGATCTCGCCCGCCAGGCGCAGCATCCAGTCGCTCTCGCCCCGGGAACCGACCGCGGCCTCCACGGCCTCGCCGGCCGCGTCGCCGTCGCGACCGCCGGCGCCGGTGCCCGCGTCGCCGGTGCCCGGCGCGGCACGGGACGCGGACTCGAATCCGGGCCCGAGATCGTCGTGGGTCAGGGCGGCACCGGCGACGACGCCGGCCACGATCGCCGCGGCGGAGGAGCCGAGGCCCCGCCCGTGCGGGATCCGGTTGGCGCAACGCAGGGCGAGGCCCGGCTGCGGGCGCCCAAGCAGGTCGAACGTCGCCCGAATCGCCCGGACGACCAGATGCGTCTCGTCCTGGGCGACCTCGTCGGCGCCGGTCGCGTCCACGCTCAGGCCGGAGGCGGTGACGGTCACCTCGACCTCGTCGTGCAGGGCGAGGGCCAGGCCGAAGGAGTCGAAACCGGGGCCCAGGTTCGCGCTGGTCGCCGGCACCCGTACCCGCACCCGCCGCCCCATCTCGACGGCCGGTCCCATCTCGACGGCCGGCCCCATCTCGACGGCCGGCCCCATCTCGACGGCCGGCCCCGCCTCGACGGCTCGGGTCACGAGGTGGTCAGGCCGAGCGCCTCGGCGGCGCCCGCCACGGTGGGACGGATCGTCTCCGGCTTCGCCGCGCCGCTGATCGCCCAGTCGGGGTCCTTCAGGCCGTTGCCGGTGACCGTGCAGACCACCCGAGAACCGGCCTCGATGCGCCCGTCGGCCCGAGCCATCAGCAGGCCGGCGATGCTGGCCGCGCTCGACGGCTCGACGAAGACGCCCTCGCGGTGGGCCAGCAGGCGGTAGGCGGCGAGGATCTGCCGGTCGTTGACGGCGTCGATGAGGCCGCCGGAGGAGTCGCGCGCGTCGACGGCGAGGTCCCAGGAGGCCGGGTTGCCGATCCGGATGGCGGTGGCGATCGTCTGTGGGGCGGTGACCACCTCGCCGCGCACGATCGGCGCGGCGCCGGCGGCCTGGAACCCGCACATCCGCGGCCGGCCGGAGCCGAGGCGGTCGTGCTCCTCGGTGTAGCCGCGCCAGTAGGCGGTGATGTTGCCGGCGTTGCCGACGGGCAGGCAGTGCACGTCGGGTGCCTGCCCGAGTGCCTCGACGATCTCGAAGGACGCCGTCTTCTGGCCCTCCAGGCGGAACGGGTTCACCGAGTTCACCAGGGTGACCGGCGAGGTGTCGGCGAGCTCGCGGGCGACCCGCAGGCAGTCGTCGAACGAGCCGTCGAGCTGCAGCAGCCGCGCGCCGTGCACGAGCGCCTGGGCCAGCTTGCCGAGCGCGATCTTGCCGCTGGGGACGAGCACGGCGCAGGTGATGCCGGCGCGGGCCGCGTAGGCGGCGGCGGAGGCCGACGTGTTGCCGGTGGACGCGCAGATCACCGCCTGCGAGCCGGCGCCGACGGCTCGGCTGATCGCCACCGTCATCCCGCGGTCCTTGAACGACCCGGTCGGGTTGGCGCCCTCGACCTTGAGATGAACCTCACACCCGGTCAGCTCGGAGAGGTGTGCCGCCGGCAGCAGCGGCGTGCCGCCCTCACGAAGCGTGATGACGGGGGTGCTGTCGTCGACCGGAAGCCGGTCGCGGTACTCCTCGATGATGCCCCGCCACGGCCGGTGCGACCGCTGTGCGGACCCGGCCGCCGACCCAGCCGGCGTGGATCCCGTGACCGGTGTGGATCCGGTGACCGACGTGGACTCCGCGATCGACGTGGATGTCGACATCACGGCTCACCTCCCTCGACCCGCAGCACTCCGGACACCGCCCGTACCCCGTCGAGGCCGCGTAGCTCCTCGACCGTGGCGGACAGTGCCGCGTCCCGCGCGGCATGCGTGACCAGAACGAGGCTCGCGTCGTCGCCGCGGCCGTCCTGGCGGACGCTCCTGATGGACACATCGTGACGCGCGAACGCCCCGGCGACCGCCGCGAGCACGCCGGTCTTGTCCGTGACGTCGAGATTCACGTGATACTTCGTCACGGTACGGCCCATCGGGAGCACGGGCAGGGCCGCGTAGGACGACTCACCCGGGCCGCGCCGCCCGGCGATGCGGTTGCGGGCCACGGCGACCACGTCGCCGAGCACCGCGGAGGCGGTCGGCGCGCCGCCGGCCCCCTGGCCGTAGAACATCAGCTGGCCGGCGGCCTCCGCCTCGACGAACACCGCGTTGAACGCCTCGCGCACCCCGGCCAGCGGATGCGTGCGCGGGATCATCGCCGGGTAGACCCGGACGCTGATCCCCTCGGTCTCGTCGGAACGCTCGGCGACGGCCAGCGCCTTCACGACGCAGCCGAGCTCGCGGGCGCTGGCGATGTCGGCGGCGGTGACGTCGCCGATGCCGACCCGGTAGACGTCGTCGATCGTGACCCGGGAGTGGAAGGCCAGCTGGGCCATGATCGCGGCCTTCGCGGCGGCGTCGTAGCCGTCGATGTCGGCGGACGGGTCGGCCTCGGCGTAGCCGAGCACGCCGGCCTCGGCGAGCGCCTCCCCGAACGACGCGCCGGTCTCGTCCATGCGGGTCAGCACGAAGTTGGTGGTGCCGTTGACGATGCCGAGCACCCGGCGGACCCGATCGCCGGCGAGGCTCTCCCGCAGCGGGCGGACCAGCGGGATCGCCCCGGCGACGGCGGCCTCGTAGTACAGGTCGGTGCCGGCCTCGGCGGCGGCGTCGTGCAGGGTGGCGCCGTCCGAGGCGAGCAGCGCCTTGTTCGCGGTGACCACCGGTTTACCGGCCCGCAGCGCGGACAGCAGCCAGTCGCGCGCCGGCTCGATCCCGCCGACGACCTCGATGACGAGGTCGACGTCGTCGCGGGCGACGAGGGCGGCGGCGTCGGTGGTGAACAGGGCCGGGTCGACGTCGAGGTCGCGGACCCGCTCGGGGCGGCGCACCGCGATCCCGACCAGGCGCAGCGGCTCACCGACCCGCGCCGCGTAGTCCTCGGCGTGTGCCCGCAGCAGCCGCACGATCTCGCTGCCGACGACGCCGCAGCCGAGCAGGGCGATGTTCATCGGGTCACCGCCGCCGCGCTCGTCCCGGCCGCCGGGCCAGCCGGATCGGTCGGGTCGGTCGGGTCCGCGTCGAGGCGCAGCAGGTCGTCCTCGGTCTCCCGGCGGACGATCACCCGGGCGGCGCCGTCGCGCACGGCGATCACCGGCGGCCGGGTGACGTGGTTGTAGTTGCTGGCCATCGACCGGTGGTAGGCGCCGCTGGCGGGCACCGCGACGAGGTCCCCGGGGCGGACGTCGTCCGGCAGGGGCACGTCGTGCGCGACGACGTCGCCGGACTCGCAGTGCCGGCCGACGAGCGTGACCACGTGCGCGGTGGGCGAGCCAGGCCGGGAGGCGAGGCGCGCGGTGTACCGGGCGTCGTACAGCGAGGTGCGGATGTTGTCGCTCATCCCGCCGTCGACGCTGACGAAGGTGCGCAGGCCGGGCAGCTCCTTGACGGTGCCGACCTCGTAGAGCGTCACCGTCGTCGAGCCGACGATCGCCCGGCCCGGCTCGACGGCCAGGCGTGGCACGGTGAGCCCCGCCACGGCGCACTCCTTGCCGACGATCGCGGTCAGCCGCTCGGCGACGTCAGCGACGTCGAGCGGGGCGTCCTCGCTGGTGTAGGCGATGCCGAGGCCGCCGCCGAGGTCGAGCTCGGGCAGTTCGAGGCCGTGCTCGTCACGCAGGCGGGCGAGCAGCCCGACCATGCGATGCGCGGCGAGACCGAACCCGGCGGTGTCGAAGATCTGCGAGCCGATGTGCGCGTGCAGGCCGACGAGGTGCAGCGACGGCGCCGCGAGCACCTGGGCCACCGCCTCGGCCGCCGCGCCGCCGGCCAGCGAGAAGCCGAACTTCTGGTCCTCCTGGCCGGTGGAGACGTAGTGGTGGGTGTGCGCCTCCACCCCCGGGGTGACCCGCACCAGCACCCGCTGGCGCACGCCCGCCTCGGCGGCGAGGGCGGCCAGGCGCTCGATCTCGGCGAACGAGTCGACGACGATCCGCCCGACGCCGTAGTCGAGCGCGGCGCGCAGCTCCGCGACGGACTTGTTGTTGCCGTGGAACAGCAGCCGCTCGGCCGGGAAGCCCACCGATCGGGCCACCGCGAGCTCGCCGCCGGTGCAGACGTCGAGGTTCAGGCCCTCCTCGTCGACCCAGCGGGCGACCGTGCGGCACAGGAAGGCCTTGCCGGCGTAGTAGACGTCACAGTCGGCGAAGGCGGCGCGCCAGGCGGCGCAGCGGGCCCGGAAGTCGGCCTCGTCCAGGACGAACGCCGGCGTGCCGAACTCCGCGGCGAGCTCGTCGGCGCGCAACCCGCCGATCCGCAGCACGCCGTCGTCGTCGAGTCGGGCCGTCGCCGGCCACAGGTCGTCCTCCAGCGCCGCCGGCACGGCCCGCGTCACCACGTTCTCGGTCTCGCTCATCTCGCCACTACCTGTCCGCCTGACCCTGCCTGTCCGATCGCCATCGTCTGTCCGAAGGCCGCTGTCTGTCCGAAAACCGCTGTCTGTCCGAAGGCCACCGTCCGCCCCTGGACCGCCGTCCGCCTGGCGACCCGTGGGTCCGCCGACGGGTACGCGCGCGGCTGCCGGCGCATCGTCGTCACATCCGTTCCGGCGCGCTGACGCCGAGCAGGCCGAGCCCGTTCGCGAGCACCACCCGGGTGGCCGCGACGAGCAGCAGCCGGGCGTCGGTGAGCGGCCCCGCCTGCTCGTCCCCCTGCGGGAGTACCCGGCAGGCGTCGTAGAACCGGTGGTAGACGCCCGCCAGTTCCTCCAGGTAGCGGGCGACCCGGTGCGGACCGCGCAGGGTGGCCGCCGTCTCGACCACGCGCGGGAACTCGCCGAGGGCGCGCAGCAGGTCGACCTCGCGCGGATGGGTGAGCAACGCCACATCCGCCGCCTGCGGCTCCGCGACGGCGAGGCCGAGCGACTCGGCGTTGCGTAGCAGCGAGCTGATCCGCGCGTGCGCGTACTGGACGTAGAACACCGGGTTGTCGCTGGTCTGCCGGGTGACGAGGTCGAGGTCGAGGTCGAGGGGCGAGTCGAGCGACGACCGGACCAGCGAGTAGCGCGCCGCGTCCACGCCGACCGCGTCGACGAGGTCGAGCAGCGTCAGGAACGTGCCAGCCCGCTTCGACATCTTCACCGCCTCGCCACCGCGGGTCAGCGTGACGAGCTGACCGATGATGACGTCCAGGTGCGTCGCCGGATCGTCGCCGAAGCAGGCGGCGATCGCCTTCAGCCGGGCGACGTAGCCGTGGTGGTCCGCGCCGAGCAGGTAGATGAGCTGGTCGAACCCGCGGCCCCGCTTGTCGCGGTAGTAGGCGGCGTCGGCACAGAAGTAGGTCGGCGCGCCGTCGCTCTTCACCAGCGCGCGGTCCTTGTCGTCACCGAAGTCGGTGGTGCGCAGCCACACGGCGCCGTCCGCGTCGAAGACGTGCCCCTGGGCGCGCAGATCGTCGACGGCCGCCGCCAGCGCACCGGCGTCATGCAGCGCCTTCTCGGAAGCCCACGTGTCGAAGTGGACGCCGAATCCCTCCAGGGTCGAGCGGATCTCGGTGAGCATCAGCGACAGCCCCTCGGAGCTGGCGATCGCCAACGCCTCGTTCTCGGGCAGGTCGAGCAGGTCCGGCCGGGCCGCCTGCACGGCGGCGGCGATCTCGGCGACGTACGCGCCGTGGTAGCCCTCCGCCGGGATCTCCCGGCCCGCGGCCGCCGCCAGCACCGACGCGCCGAACCGCGCGACCTGCACACCGGCGTCGTTCACGTAGTACTCGCCGCCCACCGCGAAACCGGCCGCGGTCAGGATCCGGGCCAGCGCGTCCCCGACCGCCGCCCAGCGGGCCGACGCGAGCGTCACCGGCCCGGTCGGGTTCGCGCTGACGAACTCCAGGTTGATCCGCGTGTCCCGCGGCTTGGCGGCGTGGCCGTAGGTCGCCCCCGCGGCCAGCACCCGGCGGGCGATCTCCCCCAGCGCCGAGCCGGCCAGCGTGATGTTCAGGAACCCCGGGCCCGCGATGTCGACCCGCGCGATCTCCGCATGCGCCGCCAGCCGGGCGGCCAGCAGCTCGGCGACGGCCCGCGGCGGTCGGCGGGCGGCCTTGGCGAGCTGCAGCGCGACGGGCGACGCGTAGTCCCCGTGCTCCGGGTTCTTCGGACGCTCGACCGTGACGGTGGTCGGCACAGTCACGTCCAGGTCGCCGTCGGCGACCGCGCGGCCCACGGCCGCCACGATGGCATCGGCGAGATCGGCGGGGGTCATGTCGTGATGCTATCGGCGCGATGGCGTACCCAGTCCGGGCGCCGAGGCGCCACCCTGTGGCCGCGTCGGTGCCGTCCCACCCGACGACCGGGGTGCGGACGGCTTACCTGCGGTTTCGGGCCGGTGAGGCGAGCGAGATCAGGCCGGCTGGCCGGCCGCCAGCTTGTGGACAACGGTGATGAGCTCGTCCGGGTCGAACGGCTTCGTCAGGTAGTAGTCCACACCGATGCGCGAACCACGCTTGACGTCCGCCTCCTGCGCGCGGGCCGTCAGCATGATCAGCCTGATGTCGACGGTCGACGGGTCCTCTCGCAGGGCGGTGGCCACGTCCCAGCCGTCCATCCTCGGCATCATGATGTCGAGGGTGATCACCTGCGGACGCACCTCCCGCACCATCTCGAGCGCGTCGACGCCGTCGACCGCGGTATGGACCTCGAAGCCTTCCAGCTCCAGGTTGACGACCACGAGCTGACGGATCACCGCGTCGTCGTCGACGACGAGGACCCGGGGGGCGGCGGGGTACACATCCGGAAGCTTACGGCGCACCCGGGCGCGCGATCCGCCGTTCCCGCCTGGTAACGTAAGCCGCGTTGCCCCAGAGCCCCCGTAGCTCAGGGGATAGAGCACCGCCCTCCGGAGGCGGGTGCGCAGGTTCGAATCCTGCCGGGGGCACGTACAGCATCCACGCACCTTGCGGGGGCTGCCACCCTGACTCGCCTTGACGTCCAGCAACAGACCCTCGACGATCAGGTCGGCGTCGGCGTGGAGATCCTCGCTGCCAGCGAACGTTTGGGCCGGACTCGGCGGGCTTGCCCGCCAGCGCGGGAAGCAGAGTCTCGCTGGCCAGGTCTCGCATGGCGATCAGGTCGGCGACCTCGTCCGCGGTGGCCAGCGCCGCCAGCTCCCGCGGGCCCGCATCCTCGTCGAGCTGCATCAGCCGTGAGCCGAGCAGCGCGGCCGGATTGCGCAGTGGTTCGACGAGCAGGGCGAGCGCGTAGCAGAGCCGCGCCATCCACCGGTCGGGACGGTCCCGCCACACCTCCGGGTCGACCGCGTGCAGCGTGAGGCTGTCGTCGACCCCGCCCAACGCGTACAGCATCTGCATCCCGGCCCGCGCCCACCCAGCCGGCCCGGCCCTCAGACAGCTCCACACCGCCAGGTCCAGCGACGGCTCCGGGTCGACCAGGAACCGCAGCCACCAGTCAATGGCCGCGCCCTGCGTTCCGCCCGCCACCCCGGCAGGCGGAACCAGCCGGACCGTCCCAGCTCGCGCCCGATACGCGGCCTGGATCGGCTTGTGATGAGGGAACGCCTCCCGCAAGTACCGCGTGACTGGGCTATTCGTATCGCGGAGCTCTCCTACCAACGACGACATCCGCTACCACCTCCACGCCACAGAATGAACGCAGGGTGTGACAGAAACCGTCCAGTCATCACAAGTTGACTTCATCCAGGCACCATCGAGCTACAGGACGACGCCCGACCGCGTCATCTCGCTTCCGCGGGCGGCGGGAGCAGGTCAGGTCGCCATCGCCGAGCACAGCGAAGTCTGGCCTTGCCAACGCGTCAGTGCCACCCCCCGCGAGGTGACACGGCGATCCCCATCTCCGGCCTACTCGCGGGTCACCGGTCTTGATCGCGGACCGCTTCACCTAGCTAGTGTCCTGAGTCGTTAATTTGTTCGCAGTAGGTGGCGAGGATGCCCAGTATACGATCTACATAGGAACTAAAGACTCAGGACACTAGGCCGGATCGCTCGTGCGGCGCCCCGCCCGCATCGCCGATCAGCTCGGGGATTCCCGCGCCTCCGCCGAGCGACGTGCGACCGCGGCCCACTGCTGCAGCCAGCCCTGGAGTCGGGCGCCTTCGGCGTAGTCGCTGTCGAGGAGGTAGAGCCCCGCTGTCGGGCACGTCGCTCCGAGCTCGACAAGTACCGGCTTGAGCAGCAGGTCTGGCGCCAGGGCATGCGCCTCGCCGGCGCCGAGCATCAGCGGTATGACCGTGAGACCGGCCATGCCGGACTGCCCCTCGAACTGGTCGAGGAAGAGTTTGAGCAGCCCGCTGTAGGTTGCCTTGAACGTTGGTGAGGCGATGACGGCCAGGTCGGCGTCCCTGACCTTCTGCCTGGCCTCGGCGACGGCGGGGTCGCCCCAGCCGAGCAGGCCTGCTCCGAGCTCGGCGAGCTCGATGAGCTCGACCGACTCCGAGCCCAGCGCGCGGGCGAGGATCTGGGCGGCGTCGGCGGTCCGCGACGCCGGTCTGGGGTTGCCGACGACGGCAACGGCCTTCATGGGAGTTCCCCTCGGTCGGGCGCGGCGGGGCTCAGTGCTGGAGCTTGTGGTAGGCACCTCGGAAGAACAGCAGTGGGTCCCCCTTGTGCCAGTCCGGATTGCTCATCTCGGTGACCTGCCCGACGACGATCAGGTGGTCGCCGACGTCGTGCTCGGCCCAGGCAACGCAGTCCAGCCACATGACGGTGCCGGTGATCACGGGGTTGCCGAGCTGGCTGGGATGCCATCGGACGCCGGCCCACTTGTCGGAGCCGCTGCGGGCGAACTGGTTGGAGAGGGCCTGCTGGCTGTGGGTGAGGACGTTGACGCAGAAACGTCCGCTGGGCCTGATACGGGGGTAGCTGCTCGACGTCTTCATGACGGAGAAGGAGACCAGCGGGGGATCCACCGAGACGCTGTAGAACGACTGGCAGGTGAAGCCGACCGGTTCGTCGCCCTCGATCCCGGAGATGATCGTGATGCCGGAGGGGAAGTGGCTGAGCGCGTCGCGGAACTCGCGGGGGTCGATCGTCATGGTGGTCATGCCCGCACTCCTTCGAAGGGCTCGCGCAGGCCGCGCTTCTCCAGCTCGGTCAGCACACTGCCGGGTGCGACCAGACGCCTGACACCGTCGGTGAAGTCGGGCCAGGTCAGCAGGATGCCGTCGATGCCGATCTCGCTCATCTCCGCCATCTGGTCGGCGATGTCGGCGGCGGTGCCGATGAGGATGGGGCCGCCGGATCCGGCGGCGAAGCGCTGCCGCATGGCGAGGATTGCCTCCCTCGGGACGTGGCGCCTGTCGGTGGATGCCAGGGACGCCGCCTGCCATGCGTCGAGTAGTTCGTTCTCGGCCATCGGCCCGGTGAAGTACTCGAGGTATTCTTCAGCCTCCTCCCGCGAGTCGCGCTGAACGACGGCGCAGTAGGTCCAGATCTGGACCTCGCGACCCTTGGCGCGGGCGGCGTCCTTGTATTCGGCGACCTTGGCCCTGGCGTCCATGCCGATGACGTTGGGTACGGTGAAGCAGATGTCGGCATAGGTCGTGGAGAAGTCGAGGCCTCGGGGGGACGCGCCGGCGTTGATGATCGGCGGGTGGGGCTTCTGCGCCGGCTGCGGCCGGGAAAGGCCGCCCTTGACGTCGTAGTACTCACCCTTGAAGTCGAACTCGGTGCTCTCGGTCCACAGTTTTGTGAGGATCTGCACCCATTCCTCGAGCTCGCTGTACCGGGCCTCGTGTTCGCGCAGGCCGACGCCGAACATGTCCAGCTCGATGGCGTTCCAACCGCCGACGAGGTTGAGGGCGAAGCGGCCGCCGGAGATCAGGTCGATGGTGGTGCACTGCTTGGCGGCGAGCACCGGGTGCATCACGCAGCCGTGCACGGTGGCGATGTGCGTGGTGTAGGAGGTGACCTGGCTGAGTCCGGCGGCCCAGGTGAAGGGGTCGACGACGTAGCCGACGCCGGCTTCGGGCATGCCGGGGATGTATCCCTTCCAGCGGGCGTAGCCGAGCGATCCTTCCAGGCCAGCCTGGTCGGCGATCTTCGCGACCTCGACGATCCGGTCCCAGTGGGGTCGCCAGACTTCGGGGACGCGGGTAAGGGTTGCTCCGCCGTTGGTACCGAACAGGCCCAGCTTGAGCCGGTTGGGGCTGTCGACGAGGGCGTTCATGTCTGCTTCCTTCTCATTGTCCGGCCGTCCTGAGTTGTCCGGCTGTCACGGTGCGGTGAGGCGTGGGCCGGGTGATGGCGGCAGGGCGACACGCAGCCGGCGTCTGGGCAGCCGGATGTTGGGGTAGGCGACGGTGCCGAGGAGCACGAGGCCCTGAATGAGGCCCTGGACAGCCGCGGAGGCGCCCAGCGCGAGGATGAACTGCGACAGCATGGTCATGAACAGGGCCCCGACGACCGCGGCGACGAGGCTGATCCGGGTGCCGCTGACGGCGGCGCCGGCAACCAGGAGCGCCGAGATCGAGGACATCAGGTAGGTGCCGCCGGCGGCGGAACTGCCCGCGCCGATGTTGCCTGCGATGAGGACACCGGTGATGCCGAACAGGAGACCGGCGAGGCTGTAGGCGCTGACCAGCGCCCGGGTGACCGGCAGCCCGGCGGCGCGGGCGGCATCGGGGTTGGAGCCGGTGGCGACGAACCGGCGCCCGAAGGCCGTCAGCCGGATCAGCACCAGCAGTACCAGGACCACACCGAGGGCGATCCAGAAACTGGTCGCGATTCCCCCGACCCGGCTGGTGGCGAAGGTCTGCAAACTGCCCGGGATCATGATTTGCTGCCCGTCGGAGACCAGGTAGGCAAACCCCAGGAACAGTCCGTTCGATGCCAGGGTGGCCACCAGCGGAGTGAGCGCCAGCCAGGAGACCAGCAGGCCGTTGACGACCCCGGCCAGGACACCGGCGGCAAGCGCGACCACGACGGCCGGGACCGGAGCTGCACCAGAGTCGGTGAGTTTGGCGACGACAAGGCCGCAGAGCACGATGATCCCGGCGAGGGAGAAGTCGAAGCCGCGCTGCATGACAACAATGGCCTGGCCCAGTGTCGCCACGGCGAGCATGCCGAAGTAGGGCATCATGTTCGCCAGCGAGCGTGCCGTCGCGGCGTTCGGTGTGGCGATCAGCATGACCACGTACATCACGGCGGCCGCGACCCAGACCCACTTGTAGGGTGACGCGATCACCCAGCGTGCGATGCCGCGGGGGGTGGGCTTGCTGCTCATGGTCCTTCGCATCCCTTCTCGGCCTGGTCAGCGGGCCGGCCGGCGGCGAGCGAGCGAATAGGCGCAGACCGCGATGATGGTCACGAGGGCGACGAGGATCTGCTGCCAGCCCGGACTCAGCCCCAGATAGGGGGTGGCTGTCTGGACCTGGACGAGCAGGACGGCGGCGCACAGCACGCCGACGAAGCTTCCCCGCCCGCCGGTGAGCGCGATGCCCCCGACCACGGCGGCGGCGATGCTGGTGAGCACATAGCTCTCGCCCGCCGTCGGGTCGCCGGTGCCGATCTGGCCGATCAGCATCACCCCGGCGAGCCCGGCGAGCAGCGCGGAGCCGATGTAGGCGATCAGCGATGCCCGGCGCGCGCTGATGCCGAGGGTGTGGGCGGCCGCGCGGTCGCTGCCGACGGCCTGGAGTGCCTTGCCGCGGAGCGTGCGGGTTCGCCACAGTTCCAGGCCCGCGGCCACCACGGCGGCGGCGATGAGGGTGGCGGGGATCGGTCCGACGGACCAGGAGATCTTGTCGATGACCGAGTTCGAGATCAGCCCTCCGGCCTGTGGCCGAAGGATCAGTGCGATCGCGTCGAGCAGGGTCCACGTCCCGAAACTGGCCAGCATCGGGTTGAGCCTGAGCACCGCGCCCAGCAGCCAGTTGCCCAGTCCCACGACCAGGGTGGCGAGGACGATGAACGCCCAGCCCGCGAGGTCGTAGCCGTAGCCTGCCCCGATCAGGTAGAAGGAGGCGATCACCGGAGCCAGCGACATGAGCGGGCCGATACTCAGATCGAATCCGCCCTGCATCAGCACCAGGCCCTGACCGGTCGCGGCCACCGCGAGGATGGCCCCGAGGCCCAGCACGAGGCTGATGTTGCGGGTGTGCAGATAGGTGTGGTCGCACAGCTGTGCGACCACTGCCAAGATGATGATCAGGGCGAGCAGGACCGGCACCGACGCGCCGTCATGGTCAAGGATCCTTCTGAATCGCCGCGCCGTGGCCGCGCCGTGGTCACGCGTCGAGGATGCGCGTAGCACGGCGTTGGTGATGGTCTCCTCGGAGAGCTCCTCGCCGGCGATCTCGGCGACGATCTGGCCACGGGACATCACCGCCACCCGGTCGCAGACGCCGGCGAGCTCGCCGTTGTCCGACGAGAGCATGAGCACGCCGGCCCCGGCCGCCGCGACGGTGCGCAGCTGCCGGTAGATCTCGGCCTTGGCGCCGACGTCGACACCCTGCGCCGGCTGATCGGCGATCAGCAGCCGGGGCGCGCCGGCCAGTGCGCCGCCCATCACGACCTTCTGCTGGTTGCCACCGGAAAGCGAGGTGATCGGGCTGTCGGGCGAGGCGGCCTTGACGGCATAGCGTCTGAGGATCTCGTTGCTCTTCTGCCTTTCCAGCCGCGGGGAGACGAAGCCGAGGCGGGCAGCGCCCCGGACACCGCGGATCATCACGTTCTCCCGGACCGACAGGTCGGGGAAGATGCCCTCGCGATGGCGGTCCGCGGGGACGTAGGCGATACCCGCCTTCACGGCGGCGACCGGGTTCGAGACCCGCGCGTCGTACCCGCCGAGCTTCACCTGGCCGGTGCATTTCTGCAGGCCGGCGAGGGCTCGGGCGAACTTCGCCTGCCCGTTGCCGTCGATACCGGCCAGGCCGACGACCTCGCCTGGCTCGACGATGAGCGAGGCACCCGAGAACCCCTCGCCGCTCAGGTCGTACGCCTCGAGCACCGCCGGACGGCCCACCAGGGCGCGGTCCCGTGGCTGCTTCGCCGGGTACTGGGCGTCCAGAGACCGTCCGATGATGAGCTCGATGATCTGGGCCTCGTCGAGGTCCGCTGTCTCGCGGGTGCCGCGGTTGACACCGTTGCGCAGGACCGTGACCCGGTCGGAGATCTGCCGGACCTCCCTGACCCGGTGGGAGATGTAGACGACCGCGGTGCCGCGCGCGGCCAGTTCACGGACGACCCGGAACAGCCGGTCGACGTCCTCGGCCCTCAGGTGCTCCGAGGGCTCGTCGAGGAGCAGCACCGCCGGAGCCTGGCAGAGAGCGCGCGCCAGCTCGACGATGAACTGCTGCTCGGCGTTGAGCGCGTCAGCACGCATCCGCGGGTCGATGTCGGGCCGGTCGTCCCACGCGCCGAGGCATGTGCGCGCCCAGGCGGCAGAATCCCTGACTCGCGGCCTCATGCTGGCCGGCACGCCGAGCAGCAGGTTGTCGGCGACCGTCAGATCGGGCAGAAGGGCCGGATGCTGGCGCACGATGGCCAGGCCGGCTGCCCGAGCGGCCACCGCGTCGCCTCGTATCTCATGGCCGTCCACGACGGCCTGGCCCGCGTCGGGCACCAAGGCGCCCGACGCGACGGCCATCAGGGTGGACTTGCCCGCCCCGTTCTCACCGACGAGGCCGTGGATCTGGCCGGCCGGCACTTCGAGCGTGACGTCCGAGAGTGCGTGCACCGCACCAAAGGACTTGCTGACACCGGTGAGCTGGAGGCGATAGCCCCTCGGAGGGGCCTGGGTGGACGAGTCCGAGGTGGCTGGCTCAGCCACGGCACCCTTCGCTGCTTCTAGCATGATCCACGACCTCCAGCGTCACTTCAGAGCAGCAGTGAGCTGGCTGGCGGTCAGTCCGCTGGTCAGGTCGGCGTCAGCCGGCAGACCGGGGTCACAGGTCAGCGCCGCCTTGCCCCCGGCCGTGTCGACGGCCTGCTGCGGCACGATCGCGGTCGGCTCGTCCCAGGCGATGCTGTTGTAGGAGGCCAGACCGTGGCGCAGCGCGGCCGCGATGACCTGGGTGGTGGACTCCCACGTCGCGAATGGGTACTTCGCGGTTCCGGACAGCTTGCTGTAGTCACAGTAAGTGATGTTCGCGCCTGCCGAGCAGCCGACAGCGGGCGGTCTGACCCCGGCGGCGGTGAACGGCGCGACGTACATCGAGCCGCAGCCAGCCGTCGCGATGGCGGTGATGTTGCCGTACTTCTGGATCGCGCCGGTCGTGACCTTCTGAATCGTCTGCGGGTCGTAGTTTCCGACCAGGAACGAGTCGCCGACCAGTTTCAGGCTCGGATAGGCGGCCAGACCGGCCTTGACGCCGTCGTAGAGGTCCTTGGCGGACGTCGAGGTGGCGACGTCACCGATGACTGCGACATTGCCGCTGGGGACGTTCTTACCGAACCAACTCGCGATCCGCTGACCGATGCCGTAGGTGTCGAGGTGGACGCTGAGGGTGTAGTCGGTGCCTGCCTTGCCCCCGATCGAGCCGTAGTAGGGGACCACGGTGACGCCGGCCTTGGTGGCCGCCCGCAGGGCGGGCAGCTCGGAGTCACCGAAGTCCGGCAGGACGATCAGGAGGTTGACGCCCTTCGACACCATCGAGTTGATGTCGGTCGAGACCTGCTGCGGATTGCCGTTGGCCGACGCGTACTCGATGTGCGGGTCGATGTTGGGACACTTGGCGATCTGGACCCTGAGCACCTCCAGCGCGGTCTTGCGCCACGTGTTGTTGAGGCCGTCCTCGACACCGATTTTGATCCGCTTGGTACCGCACACCTTCGAGGTGTCCCAGTCGGCCGGATTCCAGGTCGGTCCACTCGTCGTGCCCGGGTGCGCCGACGCCGAGGCGGACGCCTGCGACGTGCTCGACGGCGGTGCCGACGGGGCACCGCAGGCGGCAACCATGCCGGCGGCCGCGGCCACCACCGCGACCTTGAGGAGAATACGCATCTGACGCTGTTCCTTTGAGGGGCGAAGAAATGATGTGATCACCCACGAACGACGCTGTGCGCAGGCACTTCAGGGAATGCTGTTCTCGGGTCTGCCTTCAGACCAGCGCCGGCGTCCGCCGGAACGACGCGGCGTGATGGTTCTCGGATATGCGCCTGTGTCCCTTCCCGAAGATGTTCTCGCGCAGCGTAGAACCGTCGTACTGTGTGCGGTAGATTCCGCGCCGCTGCAACTCCGGGACGATGTAGTCGCGGAAGTCACGGACGCTGTGGGGGTACATGAGGGACCGCAGCAGGAACCCGTCCAGGTCAAACCTCTGCATGTAGGCCTCGAGCTCGTCGGCGACCTTCGCGGGGCCACCGACGAAGGTGCCCGGGCCGTGCCGCAACACCTTGAACATGTCCATGTAGCCGCCGACGGTGATGTCCGGGTGCGGGATGTAGGCCGTGAAGTCGTCGCGCCGGAAGCCGTCCGACCTCAACGCGTCGAGCAGGTTCTCTCCGCGATCGTGAACCAGCGGGTTGAAGCCGTTGAGGGCATTGATGTGCGCGAGGTATCCCTCCGGCCGCGTCCACCGCTCGTAGACGGTCATCTTCGCCTCGGCCGCGGCATCATCCTCGCCGGTCACGATGGCCGCGATGCCGAGCAGCTTCATGTCCTCCCGGCCGCGGCCGAAAGCGGCCGCCTTCGCCCGCAGATCCGCGGTCAGGGTCCGGTAGATCTTCGGGTCGGCGCCGCTGGCCGCGAAGACGACCTCGGCATGCTTGGCGGCGAAGAGCCGGCCGCGCTCGGACATGCCGGCCTGGAAGATCAGTGGTGTGCGCTGCACGCTGGGGTGCCACAGCGCAGGTCCAGAGCACGCATAGTGCTCACCGATATGGTTGATCTTGTGGACCTTGGTGGGGTCGATGTAGACACCGGTCTCCCGGTCGCCGACCACCGCGTCGTCCTCCCACGAACCCTCCCAGAGCTTGTAGCAGACATCCATGAACTCCTCGGTGGTGTCGTAACGCTGCGCGCTCGAGGACGCCGCCGGGACCCCGTAGTTGTCCTCACCGTTCCTGATGAACCCGGTCACGACGTTCCAGCCGACGCGGCCCTTGGTGAGGTGGTCGAGGGTCGCCATCCGGCGTGCGTGGGAGAAGGGCGGGTCGAAGGTGCTCGCCGCGGTGATGGCCAGCCCCAGCCGGGTGGTGACGGTCGCGACCGAGGCCGCGACCAGGCCGGGGTCGATCACCGGAACGTGCATTCCCTCGCGTAGCGACACGTCGAAGGAGCCGCCGAAGGAGTCGGTGATGCCGAGGCCGTCCGCCATGAACAGCGCGTCCATCCTCGCCTCCTCACAGATTCTGGCGATCTCCGCCCAGAAGGAGGGGTCGTCGAACTGCGCCTTCTTGTTCTCCGGATGCCTCCAGATGCCGTAGTCGTTGTGTGCCAACGTTGGCATGGTCAGCAGAGAGAAATGCATCTGGCGCTTCTCGGAGTTCTCGGTCATTCGGCTTCTCTTTCGATTTCGGTTCGGGGTGGACGAGCTTCCGGACCTGTCCTGAGAGTCCTTCCGCTGCCCGGCCTGATGGGCTTTCCGGCGGCGCGATCCGCCTGACCGAGGCGCTCTTTGACCGTGAATCCGCTCGCGCCGGCGGCGACCAGGTCTGCCATCAGGGAGGTGATCCGCTCGACGGCGGCCCGCACGCTGACCCCGTGGGGCGAGATGTTGCACACCAGGTTGCGCTCGGCGTCGGTGTCTCCTGCCCTCGGACGGAAGGCCAGGTAGGCCGACAGGCTGCGACGGGTTCGCAGCCCTGGCCGCTCCCCGATCAGGAGGATCGCGACCCGGCAGGCGGTGTGGACGCCGATGTCGTTCAGGACGCCGACCCGCGCTCGGCGGACGAAGACAGGTGTGGCGAACGACCAGCCCATCCCGACGGCACCGGCTCGCAGGCCCGCCACCACCGCCGGCCCACTCACGGCCAGCGCTTCGGGCGACAGCCCATCTCCCAGCACCACCTGCAGGTCTGCTCCGCGCGTGGCCGTTCGCCGGATCCTGGTGACCCCGTCCGCGTCGAGTCGGCGGCCGAGGTCGGGTCGCAGCAGGTACTCGCGGTGCGATCGGGCCTGGGTGGCGACGTCGATCAGTCCCCAACGGCCGGCGACCTCGCGCAGCGCGGGGTGGTCGACGTCGACCACGGCGGCGAGGGCGTCCTTCGCCAGGGCGTGATCGACACGCAGGCGGAGGAGGTCCGCGGTCCGGTACGACGTGCCCGCACTGCCGAGGAAGAGCCGGGCGGGAGTGGCCAGCGCGGCGCTCACCCGCGGATCGGACAACGGGTCGCAGGCGTGCTCCGACCGGGAGATCGCGGCGTCGGTCATCGCCCGGCCACCAGATCACCGATGCGGCGGCCGATCGCGGCGGGGACCGCCGCCTCCTGGGCCGAACGCGTGCCGAACGTGCGCCGGTGCCATGCGTCGAACTCGGGGGCCGGCCTGCGGCCGAGGACCTCGCGCGTGGTCGCGACGTCGTGGTAGCTGGTCGACTGGTAGCCGAGCATGACGTCGTCGCCCGCCGGAACACCCATCACGAAGGTGCACCCGGCCAGAGCGAGCAGCAGGAGGGCGCTGTCGTTGCTGTTGTGGTCGGCCGCGACGTGGTTGGTGAAACAGACGTCGGCGCCCATCGGTAGTCCCATCACCTTGCCGACGAAATGGTCCTCCAGCCCCGCGCGAGTGATCTGCTCGGCGTCGGCGAGGTATTCCGGTCCGATGAAACCGACCACGGAGTTGATGAGAAACGGGTCGAAGAGCCGGGCGAACCCCTGGGCGCGGGCCTCGCAGGTGAGCTGGTCGATCCCGTGATGAGCGTCCGAGGACAGCGCCGAGCCCTGCCCGGTCTCGAAGTACATCGCGTGGCGGCCGGCGTACCGGCCCGGGTCGGCTTCATGCTGCGCCCGGACCGCGTCCGCCGCCTCCATCAGCAGCGCCAGGTCCACGCCGAAGGCTCGGTTCGCCGCCGCCGTGCCGGCCACTGACTGGAAGAGCAGGTCGGCCCGCGCACCTCGCTCGATAGCAGCCAACTGGGTCGTGACATGAGCAAGGACGCAGCCCTGGGTCGGTATCGCGAGTTCGTCGATGAAGGCGTCCAGCATCCGCAGGATCGCGACGACCGACTCGACCGACTCGACCGCGGGATTGACGCCGAGAAGGGCATCACCGCAGGCGTGGGAGAGGCCGTCGAAGATCGAGTAGGCGATGCCCGCGGGATCGTCGGTCGGATGGTTGGGCTGCAGCCGCGCGGCCAGCACGCCCGGCTGACCGACGGTGGTGCGGCACGTCGTCTCGACCTGCAGCGCAACCGTGGCGCGCACCAGGTCCAGGTTGCTCATCAGCTTCGCCGTCGCCGCGGCGATCTCCGGCGTGACCAGGCCGCGCAGGCCAGGCCACTCCGAGGCGAAGCCTGGTGACAGCACGCGTTCACGGAACTCGCCCACCGTCAGACCGCCCAGGGTGGTGTCGAACCGCTCGCGGTCCAGCCGGGAGAGGATCGCGGTCGTGACCTCGTCGTCGACCAGTGGCTCGTCGACGATCTCGGAGAGCCGGACGTCGGCGAGCACGAGCTTCGCGGCCATGCGCTCCGCCCCGCTCGCGGCGGCGATCCCGGCCAGCACGTCGCCCGACTTGGGCTCGTTCGCCTTGGCGAGGATCTCGGCCAGCGCGCCAAACGTGAAGTGCTCGCCGCCCACCCGGGCGGAACCCTTCATGGCCGTCCCCGGAAGGGCGCGGCCAGAGAGGTCTTCGGCATCGTGAGTCCTTCGTCGATCGGCTAAATTTTCCGTCAGTGACTGTCCCCTAGGCAGGTGATGTCTTTCTAGCGGTTACTGACTACTTGCCGCAAGCCGTCCCGGGTAAACTCTGGGTAACTGAAATGTCTCCCTCGCTACTCTGCGTGCAGTGCCCGAACATGCGTGAGGGGCGCCCCATCCGGGGCGCCCCTCACGGGTAGGAAGAAGTTCGGCGGTCAGGTCCCCGTCGGCGGCTTGAGCAGCTCGGCCAGCGCATCCCACGCCTCGGCCGGCGAGACCCCGAGGGAGCCGTCGATCGCCGCATGGCGTTCGGCATTCGCCATCCCGACAATGATCGCAACCGCGCCCCACACACGCGGCCGGGGATCCTGATCGATGTCGACGCCGAGCCGGCGCGCGACGATCCGGGCGATGTCGTCCTGCCAGGTCCTCGCGCGGGCGTCGATGCCTGCCCGAAGCCGGGTCGAACCCTGCGCGAGCTTCAGCACCTGGGCTGTCGAACGCCTGAGCTCCTCGCTTCGCTCACCCGCCATGGTGACCTCGACGTCGTAGGCACCTGTGTAGGTGTTGCGAAGCACGTCGAACCACGGGCGGTCCAGGGGCTGGCTCTCCAGCCGACTGATGATGTCGAGGCCATAGCCCTCCATGAGGGTCAGCACGACATCCTCCTTCGTCGGGAAGTGCCGGAAGAAGGTCCGCTCCGAGATACCCGCCTCGGCCGCGATCTCCGCCACCGAGACCTCGTCGAACCCCCGCTCGCCGAAGAGCTTGAGCGCTGCCGCACGCAGCTCTGCCTCGATCGCCCGCCGCTGCCGCTCCCGCAAGCCGAACGGCTTCGGCGCCTCTGTCACCGTTGACCTCCCTGTCGCCACAGCCGCTCTGCCGATCACGGCGGAAATCGTCAGCCGGTGCCATGTTGGCAGTCGAGGTGCATGTCCGTCCAGGCGTGCGGCCGATCCGGGCAAGGGCGCCGGCCTCCACGTGTAACCTCCTCCCGCCACTTGTAACTCCGTCGTGGATACATTTGGGTGCGCCGCGTGATGTGAGCCAGCTGATCGCCTTCCTCCGCGCTGCCGGAGGCGACACCACCGAGGTGGAGGTCAAGTCTGCCGCCGGCGGGTTGCCTGCCTGGTTGACCTCGACGTTGAGCGCGCTGGCGAACCAGCCCGGAACACCTCCGGGTCGCCCAGCGGGGCGGCGGCGATGCCCAGCCGTTGTCCCATGCCGAGGGAGAAGGCGCCCACGCGGCGGTGCGCGGCCTCGGTCAGGCCGACGGCTCCGAGGACCTCGTCCACGCGGCGCCGCGGGATCGCGTTGGCGTCGGCGAGCCAGCACAGGCGGTTACAGCGACCCGACCACCGGGTCCTCGTCGGCCGAGCGGCTCGCGGGCAGCGACTCTCCGGTCAGGGCGGACAGGTCGAGCAGCACCGTCCCGTCGGTGATCCGCGTGTCTGCGCAGACCCGCTCTCCTTCGGCGACGATCAGGACGTCACCGGGCACTAGGTCGCGGGCGGCGATCTCGGCGGAGGCTCCGTCGCGGACCACCCGGGCGGTCGCGGGCAGGAAGCTGGCCAGTGCGTCGACCGCGCGTTCGGCCTGCATCTCCTGCACGAACGCGAAACCGGCGTTCAGCAGGATCACGGGACGGGGCCGCCGCCGCCCGGACCACTACGAACCGCGCCGCCCCTCGGCGAGGCAAGGAAGGCAGCGGATCAAGATCCCGAACATTGACTTCCGAATAAATACTGCCGCAGGATCCTGTCGGGTTTTCACGCCAGTCGACAGTCAGGTGCTCTCGGGGCTATGCTGAGCTGGCTAGGACAAAGCCGGCTCGGGATCGGAAACGCCGCGTAACTGCCGCGAGACCGCGAGTGTGTGACTCCCGCTCGAGCGCCGCCAGTGATCGTCCACAGGACGTCGCCTGTGACATCGTCCGAAACATCTTCCCGCCATTGCGCGGCTGATCCTGTTCAAACCTGGATCGACACGGCACGAGCCACCAAAGAATCGCAACCCGCCTGACACCCGCGGTCCACCCCGGCCACTCGCCGCAGACGCCTGATACCAGCACGTTCCGCCGCGCCGCTCCACACCCCTCCGGGGAGGACGCGACGAATGCCCGCCGGCGCGCTGGAAACAGCCGGCAATCCACGGACAGCAGGGAAAAGTATGAGCATCCTCGCCTGGATTCTGCTCGGCCTCATCGCTGGCCTGATCGGGGCCGTCGCCGTCATGCTGGCCGTGCGTCTGGTCACCGACGCGTCGGGCCGGCTGGTTCCGGGACGCCGGCACCTGACCTCGCGCCACTGACGTGACGAAAATCCGCTCCCCCAGGTCCGAGGTGTCGGGACAACGGTCGGTCAGGTTCGCCTCCCGTTTTCATGCCGGACCCTGACACCCGCCCCGACCGACGCCCCCACCAGCGCACTCCCCAGCTGAGTCCCTGGACGGGAGTCGTCCTGACCAGAACCACGGGCGCTTCGCCGGACCACCGGCCGCCCGAACCAGACACCACCCGGCCCGCGTTTCACCGCGACCCACCGGCTGCCACCGGCTGCCACCGGCGCCGCCACGGGGGGTCGGCGCCGGCATCCGCATGGAGGCACCTCATGAGCCCCAACTTCCTCGTGGTCGCCCTGTTCGCCGCGTTCCTCGTCGGCGGCGTCCTCAACGCGATCGCACCGCTGTGGGCAGTCGTCCTCATCGGCGTGGCCCTCGCCGTCGCCGCGTTCGTCGTGATGGACCGCTACCCGGGCGTGCGCAGGAGCCGACGACGCCCAGCGACCGCGACCACACCGCCGGCCAGCGGCCAGCACGACTAACTGTGCCTCCCACGCCCTCGCAGACGGTGCGCGGGGCGGCTGGGTTCATCAACAAGGTATTTGCGACTGGAGCGGCATGAAGGCACTCGTCTTTCACGGACCGAACGCCATGGCATGGGAAGACATTGTCCGTCCCACGCTGGGCGCCGACACCGACGCCATCGTGCGGGTCGATGCGACCACGATCTGCGGCACGGACCTGCACATCCTGCGCGGCGACCTGCCGGCCATGGTCGACGGTCGGATCCTCGGCCACGAAGCGGTCGGCACCGTCGTCGAGACCGGCGCCGCGGTCACGAACGTACGGCCAGGCGATCGGGTCCTGGTCTCGTGCGTCAGCGCCTGCGGCGCGTGCCGCTACTGCCGGGACGGCCGGTACGGGCAGTGCACCGGCGGCGGCGGGTGGATCCTCGGGAACACGATCGACGGCACGCAGGCCGAATACGTCCGGGTCCCGTTCGCCGACAACTCCACCTACCCGATACCAGGCGGCGTCAGCGACGAAGAGATGCTGATGCTCGCCGACATCCTTCCCACCGCCTACGAGGTTGGCGTCCTGAACGGACGGGTCCAGCCGGGCGAGGTCGTCGCGGTCGTCGGTGCCGGACCGATCGGCCTGTCAGCGATCAGCGGCGCGCGACTGTTCAGCCCAAGCCTCGTCATCGCCATCGACAGGACACCCGCCCGGCTCGACGCGGCCAAGCAGTTCGGCGCGGAAATCGTCATCAACAACGCCGAACAGGACCCGATCGCGGCCGTCCGGGAACTGACCGGAGGACTCGGCGCGGACCTCGCCATCGAGGCCGTCGGCGTGCCGGCGACATTCGAGCTCGCGGTCGACCTCGTTCGACCGGGCGGCCGGGTCGCGAACATCGGCGTCCACGGCAAGCCGGCCACGCTGCACCTGGAACGGGTCTGGGACCGGGACCTCACGATCACCACCGGGCTGGTCGACGCTTACTCGACGCCAACCCTGATCCGTCTGCTCGCGAGCCGCCACCTCGACGCCCACCGGTTCGTCACCCACCACTTCGGGTTCGACGAGTTCCTCACGGCCTACGACGTGTTCTCCCGCGCGGGCGAGACCGGCGCGCTCAAGGTCATCCTCACTCACGACGGCTAACGGCTCCTGGCCGCGGCCCGCTGTCCGCGCCGCAACCGTCCGCGGGCACTCGCCCCGCGGACCCGAACCATGAGAAACGAAGGAACGTGAGCGCGATGGTCGACATCGCCCACAACCGCAACGCCCCCGTCGAGACCACCCGTCAACCCGTCGACACCCTGACACGTCCGACCGTCAAGGACACCGACGTTCCCTCAGCCAGCGCGGTACCCCAGGTCCCCGCGAACCGGTCACCGGCACCCGAGCAGCCACCAATCTCCTCGGCCACCCGCGATCGACGCCCGGCCCCCGGCGTCCGCTACCTGCTGGCAGCCATCAGGCTCGCGTTGGGCTGGGTCTTCCTGTGGGCGTTCCTCGACAAGGCGTTCGGCCTCGGCCACGACACGACCTCAGCGAAGGCCTGGAGCCACGGCGGCAGCCCCACCAAGGGATTCCTCGGCTCCGCCACCAAAGGCCCCTTCACCGGCTTCTACCACTCACTGGCCGGCACCACCTTCGCCGACGTGGCGTTCATGATCGCCCTCGCCGCGATCGGCACAGCACTGATCCTCGGCATCGGCATGTGGCTCGCCGCGGCCAGCGGCGCAGTCCTGACCGTCATGATGTGGAGCGCCGTCCTCCCACCGGCCAGCAACCCCTTCCTCGACGAACACCTCATCTACGCCGCCGTCCTGGTCCTCCTCGCCTGCCTCGGCGCCGGCCGAACCCTCGGACTCGGACGCCTCTGGGCGACCACCCCCCTGGTCCGACGCCTGCCCTGGCTCGCATAGAACCCGTCAGCGACGGTCGGGTCCGCCGGCCTCAAGCCGCTCTGCTCGACGACAGCGCCGTCGTCGAGCAGAGCGTCGACGGGCGCTGGGCCGCGTTGCCGACGGACGATCCCGGGTGGCAGCCGGCATTCGCCGGCCGGGCGGGCTTGATCCCGGATGCGGTGGCGGTAGCCGCTGTGGCGGCACCTTTCGACAGCGCAGCGGACCGCAGAGCACATGAAGACCGCGATGTGCCATTGACATTGTGGTCAAGTCAAAAATGCACGGCGCTGGCCACTATTCCGGCGACTGGTTACTCCGTCCGTCGCCGGACAGTCGAACGGGGGCGGCGTACGATAGCGCCGCTGGGAAACAGCTAGCCCGGGTGGGGGCTGCCGCGCGTCAGCGTCGCGGTCTCACGAGCTTCATGCTCAGCGCCGGGCACACCGGTGATCTCTCCTCGAGAGGCACCACATGTCCGCTCATGACGATTCCGCCCCGGCGCCGTCCACGTCCATAGCTGTGCTTGGCAGCCAGTACGGCACGTGCGACGGCCATTCCGCGTTCGCCAGGGAGACCAGCCCTGGTAGCTGGCAGGTCAAGGTGCACCATCCCAGCAACCCGGCCGCGGGCCACGACGGCTGGGTGCTGCTCGGCTCCGGCTGGCCGACCCTGGCCGCCGCGACCGCCGCGACCGGCCTGATCTGAGCCCACGGCCCCGATGTCCCACCATCGCGACGACACGGCAATGACACGCAGGGCGGGCAACCGGGTCGGATCGCGCGCGGCACCGGGGAGTGGCGGCTCATGCGAGCGCGACCCCGCGTAGATGCCGACACCGACGAGCAGCTCGCACACCGGTTGCTGACCGTACCGACGCAACTGCCCGGGGAGCCGACAGCGGTTACCCCCGACGGGGATCGCCCGTTGGGCGGTCTACTGCCCGCGCGGATGTCCGACGTTCCGGGGATGCAGGTCGCCGCGCGCAGCCTCCCCGCGGCCGACGGTCGGGGGGCTCTCGGCGACTTCTACGACATGTTCCCGGTGCGGTTATCCGCCGACACGGACGCCAGACCGCACGCGGACCGAGTCCAGGCGCGGTGTGCACCCACGGGGGAAGGGGAACGCTGGGATGCCGTGATCGGGGACGTCAGCGGCCACGGCTCACAGGCCGCGATGGTCGCGGCACTGGCACGCCACACGATCCGCGCCGTCGCGACGGCCGAGAAGACCCCGTCGCAGATACTCGACCGGCTCAACACCGCGCTGCTGACCCAGGACCCTCGGAACGAGCGCTTCCTCACCGCCACCTATCTCATGCTGTTCCCCCGCCCGGGCGCAGTCCGCGTCCTCCTCACGTCGGCGGGACACATGCCCGCGCTGCTGCGCAGCCCTGCCAGCTCGGTACGTGCCGTCGGACACCACGGCCTGCCCCTGGGCCTGTTCGCCAACGCCGGTCTGAGGAACGTACGGGTGACCCTGCGGCCGGGAGACACGATGCTGCTTTACACCGACGGCGTCACCGAAGCCCGACAAGGCCGCGAACAGTACGGCGAACAACGCCTCCGCGCCCTCCTCACAGCGGCCGGGCAGCTCAGCGCGCCTGACCTCGTCGACGCCGTCGAAGAAGACGTACTCACCTTCACCGGCGGATCCCACACCGACGACATCGCCATCCTCGCCCTCCACGCCCTCCACGCCCTCCACGCCCTCCACGCCACCGGCCTAGCCGGTCAGATCCCATAGGAATGTCCCGCACCGCCGTCGACACGGGCCTCCGTCTCAGCGTGTCCGCGTCTCGCGGTCCGCCTTACGGAACACCCGATGATGACCCGTGGTTGCCGGCCCGGTGTGACCGTGGTCGTCCGGGCCGCCGCCCATCATGGCGAGCATCGCCCGCCCGCCGGTGCTCAGAAAACGGACGACGAGAGCCGCCGCGAGCAGCAGGAAGAGGATGTTGAGGACGGTCGTGTAGTTCCAGCGAATGCCGTCGGCGCCGACCTTGGCGTGCCGGGGCCGGTCGGGACCAGGCCGAGGGGGGTGAAGACCAGCTCGACGACGTAGCCGGCCGCGATCATGGTCAGGTAGAAGGTGACGGCGATGATCGAGCACCGCCGCCAGCGGCACGTTCCCGATCGAGCAGACGAACGTGATGACGGCGACCAGGGGACCGGTGATCAGCCCCCAGATCTTCGCGGCCAGCAGGCGACCGGTCAGGAACCGATGCTGCCAGAAGCGGTCGGGGATCCACGCCCCGGCACGGCGTCCCTCGGTGTCGCCCTACCAATGGGTCAGGTCCGAAACCTGGCTGGGAGCGGGGGTGTCCCCGTGCAGCACGAGCACGGGGCAGGTTGCGTGTTCGGTGCACGCGGCGCTGACCGAGCCGAGGAGCAGACCGGCGAAGCCTCCGTGCCCGCGTCGTCCAGTGGTGGTGGGCGCCAGGTTGATCACGAACCGGTGGTCGCGGCGCGCGGAGGTGGCCGGTCGGGGACGTCAGATCGAGGCCTTGCGCGGCGTGGCCGCGAGGAGTTCATGCGCGCGAGCGGCGTGTGCGCGCTCCACGAGGACTTCGTACTTGGTGGCCACGATCTGGTTGACCGAGGCGAAGTCGCGGCTGCCGTGCCGGGTCGCCGTGCTGTAGCCGATCTGACTCCAGGCCAGCCCGAACACGGCCCCGAGCAGCGGCGTGGTGAAGAGAAAGCCGAGTTGGTTCCGATCGCCGAACAGGCTGAACGCGATTCCGACGAACAGTCCGATCCAGAGCCCGGACAGCGCGCCGGCAGCCGCGATCTTTCCGCGGGTCAGGCGTCCGGTGACGCGTTCGATCGACCGCAGCTCGGTGCCGACGATCTCCACGTTCTGTACGGGGAAGTCCTGGTCAGCGAGATAGTCGACCACTTCCTGGGCGCCGGCGTACTGGTCGTACACACCCAGGGACATGGGGTATTCCAAGTCCAGCCGGGCGGCGGTGAACATCTCGCTTCTCGTCATACAGGAGTCCTATTCGGTGGTGGCGCGCGGTGCGAAGGCGATCAGGAGGCGGGTGAGCTGACGGTCATCCACGCACTCCACGCTGGCTCGTCGGGGCCACGGACGACGTGGGCATGACGGGCTCGGTCGGCTCGAGGGGCTTGGCCACGTCGCCGCAGCCTTCCCGCCAGGCCTTGAGGTCGACGATCAGCAGCGAGGGTTGCCGGTCGAGGCCGGTCGTCAGCGCCGCACGGAACGCGGTCCGGGTGGCGCGGTCGATCTCACCGTGCGCACGCACGATTGTCCGGTCGGCCGGGGCGTAGATGTCGGTATGGAAGCGGGAAGCGAACCTGCGCGGGCGCCGCGCCTTCGGTGTGTAGGCCGGGAGGAGAGTCTTCGTCATGGTCACTGGCGCGACGTGGTGCGTCGACGTCCCCGTGGCGCATGTCCGGTCGTCCCGGTGATACCCGCGACGACCCAGCCGGTCCGTTCCCGGTCAGCTTTTCGGCGATCAGGCCAGCGACGAGTCCCAGCACGATCCAGGCGATGATGCTCATGGTGTTCCCTGCTGTCTGATACTCGCCGGCTTGTGGTATACGGGGTGGACGTCGAGGGTTACGACCAGGCCGGCGTCGAGGAACTCGGTGAAGACCGCCGGCTGGGCGCCACGGACAGTGATCCGGCGTCCGTGCCGAGCCGCCCGGGAAGCGACATCCACCAGCACTGCGAGCGCCGCCGCGCCGAGGGAGGACACGTCGCCGAGCTCGACGACCAGCAGCGGTTGCCCCGCGTGCATCCCGTGGTCGAGAGCGGCCTGGAACGTCGCGGCGACCACGCCGGCCGCGGACAGGAGGTGGACGGTCGTGACCCGGTCACGATGCGAGGTGAAGATCCCCACCGCGGCCCCGGACGGACCGGACCCCCGGCGCTGGACCGTGAGGCCTTGGCTGGCGTTTTCGGCGCCGAGCTGGGCCAGCACGCGAGGCCGTTCGGTGCTGTCCAGGGGTCCCAGGAGAACGTCGAGAAAATCGCGCCGGTATTCCATTAGGTTCGCCCGGTCCCAGCCGGCGACCGATGATCAAAGCGTACCTGGCCGCGCGGCGGCGACCCACCCAAAGGCTCCGTTGGGGGTGACGAGGAAACGCAGGCGGAAACAGCAGTGCAAAGGTGACCGGAGGACTTGGACACTGTCACAGACGACGCCCTGAGGACGATCACTGGCGGTGCTCGAGCGTGAGTCGCACACTCGCGGTCCCGCGGCAGCTACGCGGCGTTCCCGATCCCGAGCCGGCTATGTCCTAGCACGCCGAAGCATAGCCCGACGAACACCCGAATGTCGACAAGGCGACAACAGGCGACCATGTCGCCGCGCGCAGGAGCGCACCGCGGTGTCCGCGCGGGCGCGTGCGATGCGCTTCGTGTCCGAACATTCCCATGCTCGGCCCCACCACGGACGGGCCTTCACGATCGAACGCGTGTAAGGGCGCTGTGGTAGCTTGGGAATCGGCCGGATCTCTACGAATATCGACGTCGTGTCGGTGTCGCCTCCCGGCTGCGGCCATCTGGCGGCTCTTATCGCCGGGGTTAGGCGGCCGTCATGATGACGGGCCGAACGTTCACACTTCGCGACCAGGTCGACGCCGCCCACGTCAGCGACGCGATCGCGCACCCACCCATCACCCAACCTGCGGGCTATCGTCCCGATCCGGCCGCTGGCACGGGCGTGGGAGCAGGCATGCGGGTGACGCGGGCATGACGGAGTTCGACGATGAGATCACCGTTCTGGCGCCGGCACTGAGTTTCGAGCAGGCACGGGCCGATGACCTCGACCTGCGGGCGGGCCTGGCCGGTCTCGCTGGTCTTGTCTCCGGTTCCCTCGACCTTCAGGAACTGCTGACTCGGGTGGCGAGCTTCGCCACCCGCGCCATCCCCGGCGCCGACGGCGCCGGGGTGACGTTGCTGCGCGCCGACCGGGATGGCACCCGGATCGAGGCGCTGGCCGCGAGCGCGCCATTCGTCCGGGACATCGACGAGATCCAGTATGTCGTCCTCAACGAGGGCCCCTGCATCACCGCCACCCTCGACCGGCGCACGGTCCGCTCGGGATCCCTGGGCGGCGACCGGCAGTGGCCGCGCTTCGGCCCCCGGGTCAGCCGCCTCGGGGTGCACAGCGCCCTGTCGCTGCCGTTGCTGCTACCGGACCAGGTGGTAGGGGCGATCAACGTCTACGCCCACGGCAAGGACGTCTTCGACGAGCACGCCGCCGAACTCGGCGAGCTGTTCGCCGCCCCGGCGGCGGTCGCGGTCCACAACGCCCAAGTGCTGGCCCAGGCGCTGAACCTCACGATCCAGCTTCAGACGGCGCTGTCGAGCAGGCCGGTCATCGACCAGGCCATCGGGTTGCTGCGTGGGCGTACCGGCGCGACCGCGGAGGAGGCGTTCGCGCGGCTGCGCGTGATCAGCCAGCGCGAGAACGTCAAAC